>CAJFOG010000093.1 GCA_904395785.1 uncultured Eubacterium sp.
AAAATGAGTACTTGCCTTTTCGAGTATTCTAACTCAATACATATGTTTTTTATGAAATATTAGATCTCAAATTATTGATAAGAAAAAATACTTACACATTTTTCTTGACAAACTCAATTGAAAATGATTTTCAAACTAGTAGATGTTTATTATTTTTCTTTTGTCTGGCATCTATCGACAACTTCTATGATAGAACATTGTTATACTTAGTGTAGAAGGTGATAAACACATGGAAAGTTACATAGAAGTTAGTTGGATACAAACGATACTTTATCATATGTTATCGTTATTATTGGCACAATATACAACCTTAAGACCGATACATTTATACAAAGGTATCATATATACGCTCATTATGTCATCGTGCATCTGCTTTTTATGGATACCATATCATTTTATTATTTATCTCATATGTGAAGGTGTCTGTTTTATGACAATATTTCAACATGCGAAAAAAACATATATATGGATGCATTGTTTTTCTTACTTACAACAAGCAACATGGTATCTTCTATTTATGGGAGGATTTCATAATGCACATTGGTTTGTACCTATCACAATGCCAGTACTTCCAATTTGGCTATGTTATGGATTCATCATAGCATTATTATGGTGTAAGTGGGGGAGGTGGGTTGTGCGAAATACTTGTGTGTATCAGATGAAAATATTTATAAAACAACATGTATTATCTGTGAAAGGATATTTAGATAGTGGTAATTTATTATCGAAACAAGGTATACCAGTTTTATTTATTGATCAAATGTATGAGGCATATTTTCAAGAGGAAGACATATATTATATTGAGATGATGGGAGTACATCAACGTGATGATATTGTATGTTATAAAACAAAGGTACAAATCGAAGGATGTAAGAAGCATGAAGTTTACATAAGCATATCAAAAGCATTACGACTTCCTAATCAATGTCAAGTTTTATTAAATATGAATTTAATGACAATGGGGTGATGAGATGAAAAAATTATGGTTAATGATTAAGTTTTTATTTTTTCCTACAGATGAACAACAAGTGTTTTATATTCATGGAAGTGATGTATTACCAAAACCACTAGAAAAAGAAGAAGAATTAGAAGCGTTAATGGCATTAGAAAATGGCGATGAAGAAGCTAGAAATAAATTAATTGAACATAATCTTCGCTTAGTAGTTTATATCGCAAAACGATATGAAACAAATCCTATCTTCATGGAAGATTTAATTAGTATAGGATCTATTGGCTTGATAAAAGCAGTCAATACGTTTAAACGAGATAAAAACATAAAGTTGGTAACGTATGCTTCCAGGTGTATTGAAAATGAAATACTAATGTTTCTTAGAAAGAAAAGTAGAAGAAAAGTAGAAGTTAGTTTTGATGAACCATTAAATATAGATTATGATGGAAATGAACTCTTATTATCTGATATTTTAGGTACAGATGAAGATATTGTAACAAAAGAGTTTGAAAAAAAAGAAAATAAACGCGAATTATTAGCAGCTATGGCAACATTAAAAGAAAGAGAACGACAAATTTTACAAATGCGTTATGGTATAGAACATGAAGAGTTAACGCAAAAAGATATTGCACAACGTTTAGGTATTTCTCAATCGTATATTTCACGTTTAGAAAAAAAGATTATCACAAAGTTAAAACAACAAATGAAGAAAAATCAAGGATCGTAAGACTTTTTTCAGAAAGAGAAAAGTCTTTTTTTGTATACATCCTATGTCAAGATAATTTTTCTTCCAATTACTTACAACAAACAAAAAGCATAAGTTTTATTTCTAAAGGGAAAACTTCTAGTACTGATGCTAGGAGGAAGATATTATGAGTCGTTATAAAGTTGAAATAAGTGGTATTCGCACAGAAGATTTACAAGTATTATCAAATGCGGAAATGAAAGATTTATTTCTTCGCTTAAAACAAGGTGATATGCAAGCCAAAGATGATTTAATACAAGGGAATTTAAAATTAGTATTATCCATTGTACAGCGATTCTCATCGCGATGTGAAAATATGGATGATTTATTCCAAGTGGGATGTATTGGTTTAGTAAAGTCTATTGACCATTTTGATTTAGCACATGAAGTACGATTTTCAACGTATGCAGTACCTATGATTATGGGAGAGATTAAACGTTATTTACGTGATAATCAAGTTATGCGAGTAAGTCGTCATTTAAAAGATTTAGCTTATAAAATATTTCGTTTAAAAGAGGAATATATTCATCAACATCAACAAGAACCAGATGTAACATGGCTTGCGAAACAATTAGATGTGAAAGAAAAAGATGTCGTAGATGCGATAGATGCCACTCAAAGTGTTGTGAGTATTTTTGAGCCTGTGTATAATAGTGATGGTGATGAATTATACTTATTAGATCAAATTAAAGATGACCATGATGAAATAGAAAAATTACATAATGTAATGACGTTAAAAAAGAGTATGCGTAATTTATATGGAAAAGAAAAAGAAATTATTATGAAACGTTATTTTGAAGATAAAACACAAACAGAGATTGCCCAAGAATTAGGAATTTCACAAGCCCAGGTATCTCGATTAGAAAAAAACGCGATACAAAGACTAAGAAAAGAATTTGAGTAAGAGGCTATTGAAAAAGCTCCTATCCGTATTATGTTTAAATCAACATTTTTACCTCTATTTTATATTGTTTAGTTATATGAATAGGAAAAAATATTTTTATATTGATATTTTTCATAGAAAGTAATATAATATTAGTGTCAAAAGTTGTTCCATCATAGTATGGGAAAGAAAAACTAG
>CAJFOG010000094.1 GCA_904395785.1 uncultured Eubacterium sp.
GGAAGTATAATGTTAGGGGGTAAAAATATCTTAACATTAAAAGATAAAGAATTATCTACATTTAGAAGAGAACAATTAGGCTTTGTATTTCAAGATTTTAATTTACTAGATACGTTTACATTGAAAGATAATATTATATTGCCATTGGTGTTATCTGAACAAAAATTGAGCATGATGGAGGAAAGAGTTAAAGAAATAAGTAAAATACTTCATATAGATGATATTTTAATGAAATATCCATATGAAGTAAGTGGAGGACAAAAACAAAGGGCAGCTTTGGCTAGAGCGATGATAACACAGCCTAAACTAATTTTGGCAGATGAGCCAACTGCAGCACTTGATTCCAAAGCATGTGATCAGTTATTAGAGTTATTTGAAAAGATAAACAAGCAGGGGCAGACCATTCTTATGGTAACGCATTCTATTAAGGCAGCGAGCCATGCACAGCGTGTTTTATTTATAAAAGATGGTAGAGTATTCCATCAATTATATCGTAAAGATAAAACTTTTCAACAAATGTATCAACAAATATCAGATACCTTAACTGTAATTATGACAGGTGGTGTACATCATGTATAATGGTTTTTATTTACATTTAGCGAAAGATACAATAAGAAAGAATAAGAACTTATACATTCCTTTTATATTATCGTGTATTTTATGTATTACAATGTGCATGATGATAACGACTTTAATAGATCCAAATATTATTTCTAAAATAGATAAGGACGGGATATTAAAAGAGTTATTACAGTTGGGAAAAATAATTGTATGTGTATTTTCCTCTATCTATCTATTTTATACTTTGCGAGTTTTATTAAAAAGTAGAATGAAAGAATTAGGGATATATTTTGTATTAGGAATGGATAAAAAGCATATAAGAAAGCTACTTAGATATGAATTTTTTATCATTGCTTGTATAACGATTTGTATAGGTGGAATACTTAGTGTTCTATGTGGAAAACTCTTATTTTTACTCATTATACATATCCTTGCACAACCAATACAATTTGGATTTCTTATCAGTATCTCTGCATTTACAGAAATGGGTGTATTCTATATTATTATTTTTTTCTTATTGTATTTATATACAGTCATGAAGATATATTGTATGAATCCCATTCAATTATTACAAGCTTACAAAAAGCATGAGAAAGAACCAAAAACTAAGATTATCAGGACGATAATTGGTATTATATGTTTAGGTTTGGGTTATAGTATTGCATTATCGATTGATAATCCATTAACTTCTTTATTGATATTTTTTGTAGCGGCATTATTAGTGATTATCGCAACATATCTGTTATTTAGTGCAGGAAGTGTTGTACTTTTTAAGTTATTACGCAAAAACAAAAGATATTATTATCAATTTAAGCATTTTATTAGTGTATCTAATATGTTATATCGTATGAACCATAATGCTAATAGTCTTGCTAGTATTTGTTTATTATCCACAATGATTCTTGTAGCTGTATCATCTACTACATCTTTATGGTTAGGAAATGAAGATATTTTGAGTAAGAGAGTTCCAAGTGATATCGTTATAGAAACAATAGATAAAGATGAGTTAGAAAAGATAGATGACTATTTGAAACAACATCATATACAAACCGATGAACTGATGAAACATCGTACGCTTTCTTTTACTGCATACCAAAAACATGGAGGATATACAATTGATACGACAAATTTATCCACAGCCGATTCATTAAATATGGAAACAATTGTGATTATGCCATTATCTGATTTTAATCAAATAGAGGATAAAAATTATACATTATCAAGTGATGATCAAGTATATATATATTCCAGTAAAAAAAGGTATGGAAAACCTAAATTTACATTTATGAACCAAATATATACAGTAAAAGGGGAAGTAACTCTATGCAAGAAAATGGAAATATTAGTGCAGAAATTACGAATAGTATCTATGTAATTGTGAAAGATGAAAAAGTATTAGAAACCTTTAATAAGGTACAAAGTGCTTATTATAAAACATATAGGAGCAATATTAAGTATTATTATGCATTTAATACAAATAAACAATCCGTATATGAAGATTTATTGAAGTTATAATTGAATGCATCTATTGAATATAAGGCTAAGCTACGTAAAGAGATGTTATCATTATATGGAGGATTATTTTTTATTGGGATATATATAAGTATCTTATTCTTGATAATGTTAATATTCATTATGTACTATAAACAAATAGGGGGAAGGGTATCAAGATCAAGAACGCTATAAGATCATGCAAAACATAGGATTGCAGAAACAAGATGTCAAAAAAATAATTACATCTCAGGTGAAAACGATATTTTATTTACCATTATGTTTTGCTTTTTTACATATCAGTTTTGCATTTCCTTTTATAGTAAAAATATTAAAGGTGTTTTTATTAGATAATGTTATATTGACACTAGAAGTGTTTGTAGGAAGCTGTATTGTATTTGCTTTTGTTTATATATTGATATATTTAATGAGTGCAAAAACTTATTATAAGATATTAAATGTATCTTAATATAAAGGAAGCGTTTTCCTGATTTCACTGAATTTTGAAAGAATGACCTTAATTAAAATAAAATATATGATATAATGATGGTACTTAAGGAAAGGAAGAATTGTTATGTCTAAAGAAATATATGAAACATGGTTGCATCATCCAAACTTAGATCCATCTTATAAAGATGTATTGGCGAATATGAGTGAACAAGAAATTAATGATGCATTTTATACAACGATTGCATTTGGAACAGCAGGCATGAGAGGGTTATTAGGACCAGGGACTAATCGTATTAATTTGCATACTATCCGAAAAGCGAACGTAGGGTTTGCACAATATATTTGCGCACAAGGTGAAGATGCAAAACAAAGAGGTATTGCAATTGCATATGATAATCGTCATATGTCTAAAGAATTTGCGTTAGATTCTGCAAGATTATTAGCGACTTATGGGATTCGCTCTTATGTATTTGAAAGTTTAAGACCAACACCTGAATTAAGTTTTGCAGTGCGTCATTTCAACTGCTTTGGAGGAATTATGATGACTGCTAGTCATAATCCAAAAGAATACAATGGATATAAATTATATGATGAACAAGGATGTCAGCTAGTACCTGCATTAGCGAAACAAGTAATTGATCGAGTAAATGCGATTGAAGATGAATTAGCGATTAAAGTAGAATTAACTTCTGAACAAGAAAAGTTAATCACAATGATTGGGAAAGAAGTTGATGAAGCATACTATGAAAAAGTTTTAAGTATACAATTACAACCAGAATTAGATAAAAAGAATTTGCATATTGTATTTTCACCAGAACACGGAACAGCAAACATACCAGTAAAAGAATTATATACAAGAGCAGGATATCAATTTACTGCAGTAGAAGAACAGTGTAGTCCTGATCCTGATTTTAGTAATACACCAACACCGAATCCAGAAGAAAAAGGTGCATATGAAATGGCGATACAGTATGCGAAAAGAAACCAAGCAGATATCATTTTAGTATGTGATCCAGATGCAGACCGTATGGGAGTAGGAGTACTGCATAATGAAGATTATCAACTATTAACAGGAAATCAAAGTGGTTCAATCCTAATTGAATATATATTCTCTCAATTAACAAAACAAGGTAAAATGCCTGAACATCCAGTTATGTTTAATACAGTTGTGACAAGTGATCTTGGAGAAAAAATAGCGAAAAAATACGGTGTGGAAACAGAGAAAACACTAACAGGATTTAAGTTTATTGGTGAAAAAGTTGCACAGTATGAAAAAACAAACGAAAAACAATATGTATTTGGATATGAAGAAAGTTATGGTTCTTTAATTGCACCATTTGTACGTGATAAGGACGCACCACAAGCATGTTTAATGCTTGCGGAAGCTGCATGTTACTATAAATCACAAGGAAAAACATTAGTAGATGTTTTACATGAATTATATGCAGAATTAGGGTATTATGAAGAAAGTCAAACATCACTACAGCTAGAGGGACAAGCAGGGGCAGAAAGAATTCAAGAAATACTTACCACATTACGCAATGATGTTCCATCATCTATTCATGGTATAGATGTTGTAAGATTTGAAGACTATAAAACTTGTAGAATTGTGGAAAATGATAAAGTAAGTGAATTAACAGGGTTTGATAAATCTGATGTATTAAAGTTTTACTTAGCAGATGGAAGTTGGATTGCGGTAAGACCTAGTGGGACAGAACCTAAATGTAAATTTTATTACTGTATTTGTGGGGATTCTTTACAAGATGCACGTGAAAAAACAGTTGCTTACCAACAAGCTATAAAATCAATGATTGAATAATATAAGAAGCTGTCATATCGACGGCTTTTTATATAGGAGGAATTAGATGAGTAAAAAAGATAGAAAATTAACAAAGAAGGAATTACAACGAAAATATAAATGTATTATCAATTATCATAATGTTAGCTTTTGTTATTTTAATGGCTGTATTATATGATGTTGTGCAAGCAGGAAGATAGGTAAGCAGAGATCTCTACAAGAAATTGCTTGTGAGTTTTATTTTAGATTAAGAGTAGATGATGTGGTATACTAGAAGTAAACAATAGAAACGGAAAGGAGAGAGTGAAATGAAAAGAGTACCAGTAGGA
>CAJFOG010000095.1 GCA_904395785.1 uncultured Eubacterium sp.
ACTTCTTAAAAATTCTTCTATTAACTTTGTCTTATCTACTACATAATACCCTTCTTCTTTTATTTTTCGATAATCACTAATTCCTATTGGTAATTCTTTTCTCATTTTATCACCTCTTTATCATTAGTATATCATATCATAACTACTTAATCTAATACCTTATATGGTATAAAATCAGGGCATGTATATCATACCCTGATTTCTTATATTATTTTACTGTTTCTACTGCTTTCACAATATCTTCCGCAGTTAATCCATATTTCTTTAATAATGCATCTGGTGTTCCACTTTCCCCAAATGTATCTTGTACTCCTACCATCGCAACTTTTCTTGGTGCTTTTTGTGCGAATACTTCTGCTACTGCACTTCCTAATCCACCAATCACACTGTGTTCTTCACATGTTACAAATGCTTCATGTGTTTGTGCTAACTCTACTAATAATTCTGCATCCATTGGTTTAATAGTATGCATATCTACTACTGTAGGTTCAAATCCTTTTTCTTTCAACATTTCTGCTGCTTTTAATGCTTCTTGTACCATTAATCCACATGCGATAATCGCAACATCTTTTCCTTTTCTTAATATATTTCCTTTTCCTACTTTAAATTCCATATCTTCTTCATAAATTGTTTCTACAGCACTTCTTCCTAGACGTACATAACATGGACCATCGATTTCAGATACTGCTCTTACTGCTTTTGCGGCTTCTACTCCATCCGCTGGACAAATTACTGTCATTCCTGGAATAGAACGCATTAATGTTATATCTTCTATTGCTTGATGACTTGCTCCATCTTCTCCTACTGTTAATCCTGCATGAGATGCACAGATTTTTACATTTAAGTGCGGATATCCAATAGAGTTACGAATTTGTTCAAACGCTCTTCCTGCCGCAAACATTGCAAATGATGATGCAAATACAATATTTCCACTAGCTGCTAATCCTGCTGCTACTCCCATCATATTGCTTTCCGCAATTCCCATATTATAATGTTGGTTAGGTGCTACTACTTTCGCATCTTTTGACTTTGTAGACCCTGATAAATCTGCATCTAATACAACGATATTTTTATTTTCTTGAACTAATTTTGCTAGTTCTTTCCCATATGCTTCTCGCGTTGCCATCTTTGCCATTAGTTCAATCCTCCTTCAAGTTCTACCAATGCTTGTTCACATTGCTCTTTACTTGGTGCTACTCCATGCCATCCTGCTTGGTTTTCCATAAAAGACACACCTTTTCCTTTTACAGTTTTTGCCACAATTACTGTAGGTTTTTCTTTTACTTGTTTTGCTTGTTCACAAGCTTCAATCACTGCTTCTAAATTATTCCCATCTTCTAATACAATCACATGCCATCCAAATGCTTTAAATTTTTCATCGATTGGTGAAGGATTCATAACGTCACTTACTTTTCCATCAATCTGTAAACCATTCGCATCTACAAATGCTAATAAGTTATCTAATTTATAATGAGCCGCAGACATCGCTGCTTCCCACACTTCACCTTCTTGACATTCTCCATCACCAAGTAATGTATATACACGATGGTTGTTTTCATGATATTTATTTGATAAAGCCATTCCTACTGCTGTAGAAATTCCCTGTCCTAAAGATCCTGTAGACATATCCACACCTACTAATTTTTTCATACTAGGATGTCCTTGTAAACGTGAATTAATTTTACGAAATGTTAATAATTCTTTTTCATCAATAAAACCTTTCTGTGCCAATGTTGCATATAATACAGGTGATGCATGGCCTTTTGATAATACAAAACGATCTCTATCTACACTATCTAAATTATCTTTTGTAATATCCATTTGTGTGAAATATATAGCTGTTAAGATTTCTACAGCAGATAAACTTCCTCCTGGATGTCCTGATTTTGCTTCTGTAACCATTTTTACAATATTCTTACGAATATTTATCGCATGTTTTTTTAATGTTTCTAACTCTACCATAAGTAACGCCTCCTTCAAATAAATCTTTCTACGTTATTATACATTTAATCTTTTATTTTGGAAAGTAAAACATAATTTTCACAATTAAGATTTATGAGGATTAAGTAATGTTAATTGAACTTTTTCTTTTTCTAAATCAATATGATGAACCCAAACTGTCACAATATCTCCAACATTGACTACTTCACTAGGATGATGTATGCGATGTTTTCTCATTTTTGATATATGTATTAAGCCATCATCGTGTAATCCAATATCCACAAATGCTCCAAAATCTACAACATTACGAACAACACCTTCTAATTGATCGCCAATATGTAAATCTTTTATATCTAATATATCACTACGTAAAATTGGTGCATCAAAGCGATCTCGGTAATCACGTAGTGGTAATGCAATGACATCTAATATATCTTGTACAGTGTATACATCAGCCTCTAATAAACTGCATAATTGTTCACAAGATACCGTTTTTAATATTTCTAATGCATGCTCACTCCCCATATCATCTAATGATAATTGTAAATGTTGTAGTATTTTATATGCCAAATCATAACTTTCAGGATGAATTCCTGTACGATCTAACATTTCGCTACCATGTTCTACACGTAAAAATCCAATTGCTTGTTCATATGTTTTTGCTCCTATTTTAGGAACTTTCTTTAATTCCTTACGAGAAGTAAAAGGTCCATATTCCTCACGATAAGAAACAATTGCTTTGGCAGAAGTCGATTTTAACCCTGCAACATGTTGTAATAAACTAACACTAGCTGTATTCACATTTACTCCAACTAAGTTTACTGCTTTTTCCACAGTAAAATCTAAACGTTCTTTTAATCTTGCAACAGGTAAATCATGTTGATATTGCCCTACTCCAATTGCCTGTGGATCAATTTTTATTAATTCAGATAAAGGATCTTGTAAACGTCTTCCAATAGAAATAGCAGATCTTTGTTCTACTTGTAAATCAGGAAATTCACTACGTGCTAAATCACTTGCAGAATAAACAGAAGCTCCTGCTTCTGACACAATTGTATATGCGACATCTAAATGATATTTTTGAATAACTTGTGCTACAAATGCTTCGCTTTCTCTACTTGCAGTACCATTACCTATCGCAATTAAATCAATATGATAGTCTTTTATTAATTTTAGTAATACACTTTCCGCTTCTTGTTTTTTACCAACAGGAGGATGTGGATAAATAACTGCTATATGTTCCATATTACCTGCTATATCTAAAACTGCTAATTTACATCCTGTTCGATATGCTGGGTCAAATCCTAACACTCTTTTTTGTTTCATTGCAGGTTGTAGTAATAAACGTTCTAAATTCAATGAAAATACTTCTATAGATTGTTCATGTGCTTTTTCCATAAATTCATTACGTACTTCTTTCTCCACAGAAGGAAATGCTAATCTCTTTAATCCATCTTGTACAGCTTTTTCAATATACGTTTTTGCATATTGTTTTTTAAATCGTATAAATCGTTGTACACTCCAATCTATAATGCCTTCTTTATCATATACAAAAGATACACTAATAACTTTTTCTTTTTCTGCTCGATCTACTGCCATCCAACGATGACTCGCAACGCGAGTTAATTTTTCTTCATAGTCATAATACATTTGATACACATGTTTTTGATCTTCATGATCTTTCTTTTCTTTCGTTACAAGTTTTCCACTAATAAATAACTCTTTTTTTATTTTACGACGAATATTCGCATCATCACTTACTCGTTCCGCTATAATATCCATTGCACCTTGTAAAGCATCCTGTATACTGCTTACTTCATCATTTAGAAAAGTAGATGCAAACTTTTCCACTGATTCTTCTTTTTGTTGTAACAATGCATCTGCAAGTGGTACTAATCCCTTACGAGTGGCTTCTGTTGCCCTCGTTTTTCGTTTCTGTTGATATGGTCGATAAATATCTTCTACTTCCGATAACTTCACACATGCCATAACATTACGTCTAATCTCATCATCTAATTTTCCTTGTTGTTCAATTAAACGAAGAACATCTTCTTTACGTTTCTCAAGATTTTTTTGATATGTAAATTCCTCTTGAATCATACGTATTTGTTCTTCATCTAGTCCCTTTGTCATTTCCTTACGATAACGAGCAATAAAAGGAACGGTATTCCCTTCGTCTAATAACTGTAACGTTGTTTCTATTTGTTCCTTACGAACGGTTAATCTATCCGCAATTTGTGCAATAATATGATCCATCTACTTCATCCTTTCTTTCATAGTCTTATATATTTTACCATACATATCTTCCATCTCACTAGATACAATGTTATGATATGAAAAGAAAGGAGTTTACATATGCCAATCCAACAACCTAAACTTACAAAATACACTTTAACAAAAGAAACATGGACAAATACTACTGAGCATAGACAGCACATATATAAAAACTGTACTATTCGTGATGAAACATTTACACAAATCCAATTAAATACTTGTTATTTTGACCATGTTAGATTTGAGAATTGCACATTTATTCATACAGATATTTGTGATGTTGTTTTTGATCACTGTGAGTTTATACAAACCACATTTACACAAAGTTCACTTTTTAGAATTAACTTTCTTTCTTGTAGATGTATGGGTATTGATTTCAGTGAAAATTCATGTTTTCATCATACTTATATTCAATGCAATGCATCATATGCAAATTATTCTCATAGTAAATTACACTATATTACATTTAATCAATGTTACCTACAAGAATCCAGCTTTCTTTATTGTCAATGTAAGGAATTATTCTATCAACAATGTGATTTAACAAATAGTGAATTTTTCCATACTAACCTATATGGTATCGATGTTTCCACAAGCACAATTACTAATATGAAAGTATCTTTAGATTTAATCAAAGGCATTATCGTTAACCAAGAACAAGCACTTGCTTTTGCTCAACTTCTTGGCATTATCATCATTTAAAAAAAGAAACCTATACACAAACAGGTTTCTAATTTCCTATTAATCGAATTTAAATTCGATTAAATACTTATCTAATTTGTGAAAGATACTACCATAATCATCTCTCATAATATGAATTGTTTTTTCCACATTAGGGTTTCCAATAATATGACGATGTTCAAAATCATTCACAGCTTTAGATGCTGTACGCATATTTTCCACAGCAGTTTCTAATACTTCTTTATCATTATCTAAAGATAAATGTTTTAAATGTCCAACCATATCTGTGATTGTACCCATAAAGCCAGCAGAATCCACAGGATCTCCACCTTCAGTTTCTATTAAAGCTGTTAATGCCTTTTCATGTAAACGGAAAGTAGATAAAATCTCATCGAATTCTTTTTTCAACATATCGCTTTTTAATTTTTCTCTTAAGTCTTTAAAAATTGATGCGCCCATATGCGTACCTTTCAATAATTGATTCAATGCAGTTACTTTTTCATTTTCCATACTGTCACCTCAAATATACTATGTGACAAAATTATACTTTTATACATTACATTAACGAATAAAAAAGATATCTGTAAAAAGTGTATTGATAGAAAAGATAGGATTATGTCGAAGAAATTAAAATAGCTATTTATAGGAATACAAATGCTATTATACTATCTTTTATCTTTACTCAACATACAACCAATACTTATGCTATTACTGACTATAATCATAACGTTTATATTATAATTACGATTGGTATGGTATCCAAAGAAAATCTGAAATACACTTATCCAATTATTACTGCACTATTATTTATACCTAGTGTATTTAGTTACTATAATGAGACTGCGTTCATACATTCTATTTGGTATCTTGTAATTTCAACATTAGCAGTACTACTTGTTAGTTCTTTAAAATGTAATAGATAGACAAAAACCCAGTAATGGTTTTTTATTTTATACAATTAAAATATTTATTTTAATTATATGGATAATTAAATATTGATATTTTCCATACTTTATTATCTTCCAAATAAAATTTAACTACATTATTTTTAGAATATTTATCATTACTATATTCTATAAAACTTTCTCCTTGTCTAACAGGTTCTCCCATTATTTCTAATACTTTATCTCTATCTGCTCCCAATCTTATTGAATTTACTGAAAAAGTATCTTTTGCCAAAAATTTGTTCAAATCTAATCCACATATCATTGAATCTCTATTTTTTGTTTTATTTCCTGCATCACATAAAAACATTTGTGTATATTCTTCACCTTTATATTTAATCCTTCCATAGGAAAACTGTACCCCTTCTTCTTCTGCTTCTATAAATATTCCTTTATCTTTGAATGAATAATCATCTCCTAATTCATTTAATGTTGTAGGTAAATTGATATGTTGTCCTCCATTAATGTAAAATTCTTTACTTATTTCATCTATCAAACCTCTACTATTTTCTATTTTATATTTTCGTATCACCTCTGCTTTAGATGTATCTGTCACTTCTTCTACTTTTTTTGTACATCCTATTAAATTAATCGTTGTAAGTAAAATACTACAAATAAAATATATACCTTTCATTTCTATCTCCCTTTCGTTATCATTATCGTATCATATATAAATATAAAAAAACCGACTTTATGTCGGTTATTACTCTAAATGGAGCGGGTGATGAGAATCGAACTCACGTAGTCAGCTTGGAAG
>CAJFOG010000096.1 GCA_904395785.1 uncultured Eubacterium sp.
ACCGAAATACTCAAATCATCATGTAATACATCATTTTTAAAAGAAAAATCAAAATCTAGTAGCATATACGGCTGATATGCGTTATAATAGATTTGGTTATTTAGGTTATTATTCATATTTGAATTATACCATAAAAAAAAACGTGTTTTCTTCTAAATGAAGTCAACACGTTTTTTTAGTATTTAGGACTATTTATCTGTCACAGCCCCTTTTTTTGTATCATTATTTGTAGAAAAGTATGATAAAATAAAGAAAAGGAGGCAAGCTGTTCATGTAACAGTGATAGAAAAGTATGCATTTAGAGGAGTTAGTAAGCAAAAATTATGTTAATTTAAAAGAAAATGATCATTATGTGTGGTCTTATATTATGGAGCATAAGAAAGAGTGCGAACATTTATCGATAGAGGAATTGGCAAAAAGATGCCATGTTTCTAGAACTACGATTTTACGTTTTGCGAAGCGTTTAGGATTAAAAGGATATGCTGAGTTAAAAGTATATATCCGTATGATGAATGAACAAGTAAATGATGCTTATAGTAGTTTAGAATTAGCGTGTCATACATATCATGAATATATGAATATGTTGATGCGAAAAGATGTATCTAATATTTTAAAGATGATAGATTATGCGAAAAACTGTTATGTTTATGGTACAGGCAATGTACAAAATACTGTTGCACGGGAAATAAAAAGATTATTTTTAGAGGTAGGAAAGTTATTTTTTGTAATTCGCTCTATGAATGAAACAGCATCCTTTGTGAAGATTATCGATCAAGAAGATGTTATGATTTTAATTTCTTATAGTGGTGAAAACCAAGGACTATTGGAATTTGCAAAGCAATTAAAAACAAAAGGTGTAAAGATTATATCTATATGTGCAACTAAAAATAATACATTATCACATTATGCCGATGAAGCGTTATATGTTGATTGCCCTAATTTAATGAACCCAATAGGACCAAGGCATGAAGGGTTAGTTAACTATTTTATTTTAGTTGAATTTTTATTAATTCGATTTATAGAATTAAAAACAAAGGGGATAAATGTTTTATGACATTAGAAGAATTGGTTTATGCACAATATGAGAATTTGAATGAAGTGGATTTATATATATGGCAATATATTTTTTATCATATGGAACATTGTAAGACATTATCAATACAAGAGCTTGCGAAAGAATGTAATGTATCTCATACAACTATTTTACGGTTTGCAAAAAAAATTGGATTAGATGGTTATAGTGAATTAAAAGTTTATATGAAATGGAGTAATCAAGATGCATATGAATTTAAAAGAGATATGTTGAAAACTTCTTTATATAGAATGCAGGAAACTTTGCGTTTTATGGATGAAAATATAGATCATGTATTATCAGCGATACATCAAGCTAAATGCATTTATGTTTATGCAAGTGGAGAAGTACAATATTTAGCTGCACAAGAATTAAAACGAGCTTTCGTATATGCAGGTATTATTATGCATGTGATTCAAGGAGATGCTGAATTAGATACTACGTTGTTGTATGTTCAACCGCAAGATATTTTCTTTGTAATATCTTTATCTGGAAATCATCAAGTAATGTTGACGCTTGTAGACTTTTTAAAACGAAAAAATATATTTACGATAGGAATAGGAATGGAAGATAGTTTACTTGAAAAAAGATGTGATGCATATTTAGGATTTACTTCAAATAAAGTTGTGACTAGCAAACATCATAGTATGTACACTTGTTCATGTCATTTCTATATGTTAGTAGAAATGTTATTTCTAAAATATGTAGAATACCAGATGACTCTATAAAAAGCTATTGCATTATTATTTTATTAGTGTATAATAATATAAAAAACATATATTCCTTGTATATACTTCGAAATATGGTCGAAGAGTTTCTAGCCGTTCACCGTAAAAGAACGGGCTACAAGAACAATTACTCTTTCTTTTTGTTCTAGGGCGTATTTATCAACTTGGCGGTAAATATGCCTTTTTGTATGTTTGAATAAGGAGTATGGTATAATAAGAAAAAAGAAGGTGATGAAATGAGAAAAGAATTACCGATAGGAATTAGTGATTATCGAAAAATAAAAGAAGAAGGGTATTATGTAGTAGATAAGACAAAGTTAATAGAAGAATTTTTAAGAAGT
>CAJFOG010000097.1 GCA_904395785.1 uncultured Eubacterium sp.
AGAGATGCATTTACTGAATATTTGATTAAAAGGATTAAAGATGAATAGAAGAAGTTTTTTATTAACCTCATTAATATCATTGCTATTTATTTCAGGATTATATTTAACTCATGTATATATGATAAATACTGATGGTATATTATGGTTTGAAGAAAATATAGTTGATGCTAATTATACGATAATAGGATATGAAGAAAAGACCTTCTTTTCTATATTTGGAACAAAAACAAGTATTTATGTTACAAATCATAATGATTCAAAAGGTAGCAATTGGTTTACTACGAAAGTAAATAATCGAGGAAAACCATTATCTAATAAGAATTATCAGTTGGAATATACAGAAGAGTATGTGAAAATTACATTGCTTAATTATAAAGGTGAGATTAGTTCTTCATTGCGGTTGCATTATAAAGATTTTAAATCTGTGAAAGAAAGATATTTAGAGTAGGTGAGAATGGTGTGAGTAAAAAAAAGTATGTTTTATTAGTTATAAGTTTAATATTCATATTTATAATAGTAGGTGGACTTTCCTCAATACATTATGTTCTTACTTATCATAAAAACAGTTGGTTTGAAAATTATAGTGAAGATGGTAATTATTCTGTTATAGGAAAAGAGGTAGGTAGTAGATTACTTCCAATGGGATATTTTGATATCGGTATCTCTGTATATGATTATAAAAATCATCAAGAATTGGCATATTTTGAAACAAAATTTCCTAATCAAAGTTATGGACTTACTGAAAATCAATATAATGTAGAATATACAGATAAATATATAAAAATATCACTTATAGATGAGTATGAAGGAGCTTTTGCGACATACTATATATATTTTGAAGATTATGATTAGAATAAGAAGTAGTATTCTCAGATGTACCATTAACTGATGAGATTTTAAAAGTTCTTCAAGATTTTCAAACACAAATGAGTAAAAATAATATAGAAATATGGTATGTAGTGACAAAATAAGGAGGTTAAATATGAATTCAATAAAACATTTAGATGTATCAATTTATAAAGGAGAAGGCAGGCTTTTAATAGTTCTAATTATTCCTCATAAGTATGGGTATTCAATTAAAGCAGATTGGTTTAGGAGGATAGAAGATTTAACGGATTATAAAGTAATAGGTGAAGCATTGTTAAGAAATTAGAGGGTCATTTAGGTGTTTAAATATTTATAAATTGTATCAGTAACATAATTTATGATTTATATAGATGAATAAAATATCACTATTAGATAAGTATGAAGAAGTTTTGAAGATTTTAAATGATACGAACTGAAGAATATAAAAAACATGTAACTCTTTTAAGAATTACATGTGGAGATAGAAGCAATTGTAATCGGCATAAGTTGTTGAATATCGTTGATTGCCATACTTAACTGCATACCTATTTTTCCTGCAGAAAACATAATAGTATCAAAATGTAGGCATTGTTCATCAATAAATGTACGATATGTTTTCCTCATTCCAATAAAGGAACATCCGCCACGTACATAACCAGTAACTTTTAACAGATCTTTTACAGGAATCATGTCGATAGATTTTACTTGTGCTACTTTGGCTGCTTGTTTCTTATCTAATTCACTACATACAGGAATAACAAATACTAGATATTCTTTTGTATTTGCTATGGTAACTAATGTTTTAAAAACTTGATGTTCATTTTGACCTAGTAATGATGCGACGGTTTTGCCATCTACGGCTTCTTTTCCATGTGGATAAGTTTGTACACTATAAGTTAATTTCGCTTGTTCAATGATACGAATAGCATTTGTTTTTTGCATAGGATCCCTCCTTAAAAACAGTATAGCATGAAGTTTGAGCAAAAATGTGCATGAATTAAAAAAAATGTGTTATACTGTAAGTATTATTGGAGGTATTCTTATGAAAATTATACATAAAGATGAATTTGCAAATACTATTGCGAATGGAGTTGTTTTAGTAGACTTTTTTGCAACATGGTGTGGTCCATGTAAAATGTTGTCACCAGTATTAGAAGAAATTGAAAATGAATTAGGTGATGAAGTTACAATTGTGAAAGTAGATGTAGATCAAGATGGAGATTTGGCTGCACAATTTGGAATTATGTCAGTACCTACAATGATTATCTTTAAAGATGGTCAGCCAGTACGTCAAATTCAAGGATTCCAACCAAAACCTCAATTACTTGCAGCTATTCAAGCAGTAAAATAATGTATGAAGCAGAAAGTTATATCAGTCTTTCTGCTTTTTTAAGTAAATAGCATTAAAAAAAGTGATACCATATAGTACCACTTTCATATTATAATTATTTTATTAAGGGAGAAAAAATATGATTTATAATTCATAGAGGGGAAAATATGTCATACCAGCAAGACTATCTCTTGCCTGTCTATAATATACAAAAGAGTTATCAAGAAACTTTGTCAAGATTTTGTTAAATTATGTGGGGTAGTTAAAAATTCATAAAAAAAGTATTTCTGTGAAATACTCTTCTTATAATTATTTTAAAGGGAGAAAGTATGAAAATTTTATAGAGGGGAAAATTCATACTAGCAAGTTAACTACTTGCTGGTTAGAGTATAAAATAAAGGTATCAATATAGTATGTATAAACTATGGAAAATTATGTGGAAACAACTTTTAGTTCTTTTTTTATAAAAAATGTGTATAATGAACAGTAAAGGTGGCGATAATATGCAAATTACAAATTTAGATAAGGAACAAGTATTAGCTTGTGCTCAAGCTGCTTTTCCAAATTCTTATATAGAGTTGGATACGGCAGATTTTTATATTCCTTCTATTGAACAAGGCAAGATTCAAGTAGAAGGTGTAGATCACCCGTATTATGTTAGTACACATTATGCTTATGAAGATCGTTTAGTAAATGGAAATCAAACACGTTATAAAGTAGCGTTAACAGTATTTTTTGTAAAGAATGATCCATTTGAAGTTTTATATGACTCTACTGATAAGTATTATGTGGCTTTTATACAAAATGATACGGTATCTTTTCTTACATATGATGCATTTCATGCACATATGTTACACTCTATAAAAAAATTAGATAATAATTGAAATTTCGACAAAGTTTGTCTATAAGAGAAGATATACTATAACAGACAGCTCAGCTGTCATATGCGTAAATATCCCCAACTGCTATCCCTATTTATTTACGTATTATCATTCTATCCCCTATTATGATATTGATAAATAAGGCCCGTTTGGGTCTTATTTATTTGTATTCCTGTAATAATATTTGACGTACCTATTAGGGTATGTTAAACTTACGTGGTTATATATATAAATAGAAAGAGGTAACAATGATAACTTTTAGTGAATTACAAATCAGCTCAGAAATTAAACGAGCTGTGGAAGAAATGGGATATCAACATGCGACAGAAATTCAAGAAAAAGCAATTCCTTGTATTTTAGAAGGAAAGGATGTGTTAGGTCGTTCTAATACAGGTACGGGTAAAACTGCTGCATTTGGTATTCCTACAATAGAAATGGTAAAACCTGGAACAAAATATCCAAATGCGTTAATCATTTGTCCAACAAGAGAATTAGTTACACAAGTAGCAGATGAATTAAGAAAATTCTCTAAATATAAAGAAGGTGTAAAGGTTGTACCAATTTATGGTGGACAATCTATTGAACGCCAAATTCAACAATTAAAAAAAGGTTGTGGAATTGTTGTTGGGACTCCTGGAAGAATCATGGATCATTTAAATCGTCGTACTTTAAAATTAATTGATACGAATATGATTATTTTAGATGAAGCAGATGAAATGTTAAACATGGGATTTAAAGAAGATATTGAACAAATCTTATCGATGATGCCAACTGATAAACATCACCAAACAATTTTATTTTCAGCAACATGGCCACAAGCAATATTAAATATTACAAAAGATTTTCAAAAAGACCCTGTTCGTGTAGAGATTAAATCAGCACAACGTACCATTGATACAGTTAAACAAATTTATTATGAAGCACCAAAAGGAAAAAAAGTAAACGCATTACGTGTATTATTACAGCATTATCGTCCAGAACTATGTATGATTTTTGCGAATACGAAAAAAATGGTAGATGAATTATGTGATGAGTTAAATAACAATAATATAAAAGCAATTTCGTTACATGGTGATATGAAACAAGAGTTTAGAAGCCGTGTTATGGAACAATTCCGTAGTGGAAACTATCCGATATTAATTGCGACAGATGTTGCAGCTAGAGGAATTGATGTAGATAATATTGATTTAGTTGTGAACTTTGATTTACCTCAAGATAGTGAATATTACATTCATCGTATTGGACGTACAGGACGTGCTGGTAGAAAAGGTGTTGCGATTACATTAATTAGTGGAAGTAAACAGCGTGGTGGTATTCGTGATTTAATTCGTTATACAAAAACAAATATTGAAAAACAAGCATTACCTACTGCGAAAGAAATGATGGAAGCGAATCGTAAAGCATTTATTGATCAAGTAAAAGTAGCTAGTCAAAACGGTATATCGAAAGAAAGTATGACAATAGCGAATGAATTAATGGCTGATGGAGTTGCGATAGAAGATTTAATTGGTGCATTAATTTCTATGACATATAAACATGAAGTCATTGATGTGGAAGATGAAAAAGCGAAACGTTTTGTATCTGGAGTTGATACAGTAACCTTAAAATTTGATATAGGTAGATCAAAAGGTGTAAAACCAGGTAATATTGTTGCGGCAATTGTGGAAGCATGTAAAATTGATGGAGATTTGATAGGGCGTATAGATGTACGTGCTAATTTCTCATTGGTAGATGTTGTTGTGGAACATGTTGATACAGTATTAGAATTAATGCAAGGACGTCATGTGAAAGGACAAGTTGTTCATGTAGAATTAGATCGTCCGAAAAAAGAAAAAAACAAAAAAGATAAGAAAGAAAAATCTAACAAAAAGAAAGAAAGATCTTCTGGAAGAAGAGGACGTTCTCGTAAAGAGCACGATAAAAGTATTCGTAAAAAGAAACGTAAATAACATAAAATTAGGTTACTTTACTAAATCTAGTTAAAGGAAGTAAATACGTTTTCATTATATCTTAGAAAAAGATAATGATAGATAGTCTGAATAACGAAGACTATCTATTTTTGGTAATCTAAAATAACGTGGGGCTTACAATTTATGGGGTCTCCAATAACATGGGGTAAATAGCACCCCATAAATTATAAGGTTACAC
>CAJFOG010000098.1 GCA_904395785.1 uncultured Eubacterium sp.
CATAAAGAAAATGAAGTTGTCTCATCGACAACTTCATCAACAATATTTTTAATTATTTCACCTGTCTACTTGACAGGGGCGGTTCATGAAGATTAAGCTTTTTTTGAGTTGTTTTTAATCAATACAGATATTTTTTTATAAGATATGAACACGATAAGGCTTACTAGAATTCCTTTTAATAAGTTAAATGGTACAACACAAATAAGAATAACTTCCCACAAGGTATTGATATTAGCATGAATTGCAGTTCCCATCGCTACAATTCCTTCTACTGTAATTGCTGGTGCCATAAAGAATGCATATGCTGGAATTAATACGAAATAGTTTAATAAAGCTCCAGCTATTGTCATTGCGATGGTACCGCAAAGCATTCCAATACATGCAGATTTTTTATTTTTTCCTTTTTTATAAATAATAGCTGCAGGTAATGCAAGCGCACATCCCATAATAAAGTTAGCTAATTCTCCAACACCCATAGTAGTAGAGCCGTTCATAACAAAATTTAATAAAATTTTAATTCCTTCAATGCACACTGCAGCCCAAGGCCCTAAAGCAAATCCTCCAATTAATACTACTACTTCACTGAAGTCAATTTGATAAAATGGGGGAGCGATTAGAGGTAAAGGAAATTGAAACAACATAAATAAGCAAGATAAAGCTCCAAGCATGCTTATTTTTGCGATAGACATAGCATCCATCTTCTTTTTTGTTGAAATAAATACTGACATAATAATCCTCCTTTGATATAACGCTTTATCAACCTTTTTTAATCAAAAACAAAAAAAGGTTTTCATCAAAACCTTTAGGGAGTTATATAAAAGAAACATCACTTCTTTCATCCAGACTTTACTGTCGCCACCGGAATTACACACGGTTCATGCCATAAGGCTTGCGGGGTTTACCGCCGATTGGGAATTTCACCCTACCCTGAAGTTTTGTTATTCTAGTTATAACAGTAAATTAATATATTGTCAATTATAATACGATTAAAAAAAGAAAAAGTTGTGAAATTGCGAAAATAAGAGCTATTATGATTAAGATACATAAAATTATGATATAATAATAAAAAGGAGTGATATAATGAATTGGTTTCAAAAATTCATGCGAGGAAGATATGGGGTAGATCAGTTTTCATTCGCATTACTAATAGGATATTTCTGTTTCACAATAGCTGGTAGTTTAGTAGGAATACAAGTGCTATCTTATATTGGAATTTTGTTATTTGTATACTGTTGGTTTCGTATATTAAGTAAACAACCTTATAAAAGATCGCTAGAAAATACTAAGTTTTTACAAATTATTTATCCTATTAAGGTTTGGTTTCAATTGCAACGAAAAAAGTATGTTGATCGTAAAGTATATAAATACTATAAATGTCCAAAATGTCAACAATATTTACGTGTTCCAAAAGGAAAAGGACAGATTGTAATTACGTGTCCTAAATGTAGAACAAAATTTGAAAAACGAACATAAATAAAAATATTCTATTTATAAATACATTGTATGTGTTATAATACTGTCAAAGGGGTGAATGCATGTATAAATTAGAAAAACAAAAATCTTTTATTATTCGTGTAACATATTATGCACTAGTACTCGCTTTATTTTACTTATTTTTAAAATATGTAGTATATGCAGTCATGCCATTTTTGGTTGGATTTGCAATATCATTTATGTTACGTCCTATTATTCGAAAACTTACAATGTTAACAAATGGGTGGGAGAAGCTATGGTCTATTGTTGTAATTTTAACTTTTTACTTGACGGTTGGACTTGCTATTAGTATGTTATCGCTAAAAGCGATTCAAACTGTTACCTCTTTTATTCAAACATTACCATCTTTATATGAAACGTATATTTCTCCATTATTTAATGATAGTATTAAGTGGTTAAATTCATTCATAGAAGATTTCACAGTATTTGATTTTGATGATGTATTACATCAAGTTTCTGGTTCATTAACAACAATTGTATCAAGTGTATCAAGTGGATTAATGAATTTATTAACAGGTGTGACTGTTAGTTTACCATCATTAGTTTTGTCATTTTTCTTCTCCATTATTTCTAGTTTCTTTATTTGTATAGATTATCGTAAGATTACTCGTTTTGTGATGTTGCAGTTGAATGATCGTGAAAAAGAAATTTTAAAAACAGTAAGGCATTTTATTAAAGGAACAGTTTGGGGGTTTTTAATAGGATATGCGAAAATAATGTGCATTACATTTATTGAATTGTGTATAGGATTTAGTATTTTACATATAGGAAATGGAGTAACGATAGCATTCATTATCGCAGTTTTTGATGTCTTGCCAGTTTTAGGTACTGGTGGTATTATGTTGCCATGGGTAGTATTTTGTTTTTTATCAAATCAAATTGGTGTGGGAATCGGACTGTTAATCGTATATATTATTATCACGGTAATTAGAAATATTTTAGAACCTAAAATTGTTGGTAAACAAATAGGATTACATCCATTACTTATGCTAATTAGTATGTATTTTGGTATTAGTTTATTTGGCTTTTTAGGATTGTTTATCTTGCCATTTTTAATATTGGTTATGAAAGAATTAAATGAAAAAGGTATGATTCATTTATATAAAGTTTAAAAAAGCCTTTACAAAAAGTAAGGCTTTTTACTTTTCAAATATATAAGATAAAGGAGATGTATTATGAAAAAACAATATGATAAACTTTATCAATTACCAAAAGGAAATGCATCAAATGATATTACTAAAGGATGTATTGTTTTAGAAGGTGGAGCATTTCGTGGTTTATATGGAGAAGGTGTGTTGGATGCATTGATGCAAGAAGGTATTAATATGCAGTGTACAATCGGTGTTTCAGCTGGGGCAATGAATGGATTAAATTATGTTTCAGGGCAAGTAGGAAGATCAATAAGATTAAATTTAAAATATCGTCATGATAATCGTTATGTAGGAAGAAAAGCTTGGATGCGAAGTAATGGAATTATTGGTTTTGATTTTGCATTTCAAGATGTAGATAAAGAAGATCCTTTTGATAGAAAACGTTTTTTTGGTTTCAATAGAAGGTTTGTAGCAGTCGCTACAAATTGTGAGAGTGGAGAAACAACATATTTTGAGAAAGGGAAATGTAAAGATATTTTTAAGGCAGTACAAGCATCTGCTACATTACCCTTTGTTTCCAAGGAAGTTATGATTGAAAATATGCCATATTTAGATGGAGGGTGTAGTAATAAAATACCATTTGAATGGGCATTAAAAGAAGGATATGAAAGAGTAATTATTGTAAGAACTAGGCCGAAAAATTATCGAAGACAAGTAAAATCGCTGAAAATGCCAGTAGAGAAGATGTTATATAAAAAATACCCAAATTTGGCAAGTGTATTGGCTAGTAGCGATGAAAGATATAATCAACAATGTGATGAAATAGATAAATTGGAAAAAGAAGGAAAAGTATTTGTAATTGCTCCTTTACAACCATTGAAAATATCACGTTTAGAAAAAGATATTGATAAGTTAGCTGATTTATATTATCAGGGATATTATGATACGAAGAAGTTAATGCAAAAAATTAAAAAATATGTTAGTGAGTAGGTGAAAAATGTGCCAAAAGTTGGAATGCGTATGTTGAAAACTGCAATTGCAGTTTTTCTTTGTTTTATTGTTTATTTATTTCGCGAAAATGGTATTCCATTTTATTCAGCTATCGCAGCTGTATTATGCATTCAACAAGATATGAAAAATTCAAAGAAACAAGCAAAGAGTAGATTAATATCAACATTAGTTGGTGGAATATTAGGAATCCCTGTACTATGGTTGCTACAAGAATATAAATGGCTACAAGTTGATGTTATTCATTATATGATTGTATCAATTATGATTATTCCTGCACTATATATTCCAGTATTAATAAAACAGCCACAAAGTGCTTATATTAGCTGTGTTGTATTTATGAGTATAACAGTTTCTCATATTCATGATGATAATCCATTTATATTTGGTGTAAATAGAATGATTGATACATTCATAGGAATAGGTATTGCTTTATTAGTAAATAAAATAACAGTTCATAAAACCTTGAATCAACATCAATCTTGTTGCATTATTATACAAGATAATAAAGATATTGAATCTTTATTTGAATCATATGAAGCATATCATATACAACAATTACTTCGACAAAAAGCAAATATTACATTTGTAACTCCATTTCATCCATCTTATATGAATACATTTGCTGATTACTTTCATACAGATTATTATGCATTTCATGGTGTGTTAAAATATAATAGCTCTACTCAGTTACTAGAATGTAATACTTTATTAAATACAACGTTATGGCAATCTATATATGAAGAATGTAGAAAGAAAAATATGTATCCATTTGTGTACACGATTAGAGATGGGGTATTATATACACATTATGAAAATTTAAGATGTAGTATTATGAAAGAAATCTATGATTTGACAAAAGTAAATGTAATGTATCGCTATCAATTTCATAAAAATATTATATTAGAACTTGATGAGAATGCGGTTTGTTTAGAATTTTACATAGAAGAAAAAAATAATAATAAAGTTTTAGAACTAATAAAAAAATACCCAAATATACAATATATTGATGATTCGTATCATAAGAAGTATTGTATTAGGGTATTTGCGAAACAATCAGGATGTATTCATCTAGTTGAAAAACCTAGTGTTACATTTACATATAAAAAAAATAAAACATTAAAAGATTTATATAAATTATTTTATTCTAAATCATTAAAATAGTGAAAAAAACCAAGATAAAAAGGAGTGCATACCAAAACTATATGCTAATATAGACCAAGGTTTACAAAATAATTGAATGAGAAGAAATCTATGTAATGACATAGGAGTTAATCCTGCAATATAACATAGCAAATCATCAGGAGCAAGTGGAGATAAAATAGCTATTGTAAATAGTTTATCAAAAGTTGTTCCTTTTTCTATCCAACTAATATAGCGATCATAATGTTCTTGTTTCACAATTTTTAAAATAAAGTTTTTTCCATAACGCTTTGCTAGTAAAAAATTAATGGTAGATCCAAGTACAATACCACTAAAGTTATATACAAATCCCCAAAAAGGCTGGAAAACGCTAACACCAATGATACATCCAAAACCTCCAGGTATCATTGGAAATACGCATTGAATAATTTGAAAAAAAATGAATAGTAAAGGAGCTAATATACCTGCTTGTTTTAAAATATGATGCATGGATTCTGGAGATTTAAATACTTGGAAATGATAACATCCATAAAGTACAAGTACACATAATAGTATTTGTATAATAGATAAAAAATGTTTTTTTAGATACACCATTGTACCACCTCCTTGTTACAAGTATATCAATGAACTATAAAAATAAATCAAAAGAAAACTTAAGTTTTATAGAAGAATAAATAAATATTTACTTACAGTATAGAGTATAGTATTATCAAATAAAAGAAAGGAGGAACGCTATGTCAATTGTATTAGGCTTAATGATACCATTTTTAGGTACACTATTAGGTTCAGCTTGTGTATTTTTTATGAAAAAGGACTTAAAAGATACAGTTAAAAAGCTATTGTTAGGATTTGCGTCAGGGGTTATGGTAGCAGCATCTATTTGGTCTTTACTAATACCTTCTTTAAATGAAAGTGCATCAATGGGATCATTTTCATGGGTTCCAGCAGCGATTGGTTTTTTATTAGGAATATTATTTTTGTTAGCTTTAGATTCAATTATTCCACATTTACATCCAAGTCATGATCAACCTGAAGGAATGAAAAGTAATTTACATAAATCATCAATGTTAGTCTTTGCAGTTACCTTACATAATATTCCAGAAGGAATGGCGGTAGGAATCGTTTTTGCAGGAATGTTAGCGAATGCATCTACAGTTACATTTGCGCAAGCATTGGCATTGTCAATAGGGATTGCTATTCAAAACTTTCCAGAAGGTGCAATTATATCTATGCCTTTAAAAGAAACAGGAATATCGAAAGTGAAGGCATTTATTTATGGTACATTATCAGGAATTGTAGAACCTATTGCTGGTGCACTTACCATTTTTATCTCAGCATCTGTTTCATCATGTTTACCTTATATTTTATCTTTTGCAGCAGGTGCAATGATGTATGTTGTTGTAGAAGAGTTAATACCAGAAACTGCACAAGGTAAACATTCTAATTTAGGTACAGTTGGATTTGCGATTGGTTTTGTGTTAATGATGATATTAGATACTACTCTTGGATAAAAATAAAAAGTGAGCGTTCACTTTTTATTTTTGTTGAAAAGGGGTATGAGTGCTTTATCTTAAAACATATAATACATTGAGGTGGAATAATGTTTTCAAAGCGCTCTAGAATATTATTAATAGAAATCTTAGTAATCTTAGTAATAGGTATTATAATGGTAGGTAGTAGCTCTAAAATTTGGGCAGAGGCAAAGTTTCAAGATGAAAATTATTTTTTTAAAAGGCAATTTATCTTTGCAGTAATAGGGTTATTTATTATGTATTTTGCAAGTAAAATTTCTTTACTTAAGGTACGAAAATATGCAAAAGTCTTATTTCTTTTTTGCACACTTGCTTTAATATTAGTATTAATACCAGGACTAGGAGTATTACGAAATGGGAGTAGGAGTTGGTTTGGTGTAGGGTCATTCCTTATTCAGCCATCCGAGTTTTTTAAAATAGCAATTATTATATATGTTGCTGACTTTCTTGCAAAACGATATCGTATTAAGACATTTAAAAAAGATTTATTTTTTCCAGGTTTTTTAGTTGCATTAGGGTTTGGATTAATTTTATTACAACCTGATTTTGGTAGTGGAATCGTTATGGTATGCTCCATTATTGTGATGGTACTTGCTGCTGATTCACCTTTATCTTATTTTGTTCGTGTGGGAATTTTAGGAATTGGTGGTTTATTAGGGTTGATTTTAAGTGCGCCATATCGTCTAGCTAGAATTACATCATTTATTGATCCATGGCAAGATCCTTTAGGGGCAGGGTTTCAAATTATTCAATCATTGTTTGCGATAGCACCAGGTGGAATTTTAGGTGTAGGATATGATCAAAGTATGCAAAAGCATTTTTATTTGCCTGAACCACAAACAGATTTTATTTTCGCAATTTTCGCAGAAGAGTTTGGATTTATCGGTTCTGTGTTATTAATTGGTTTATTTTTAGGAGTAATTTATGAAGGAGTAAAGATTGCGATGTCTTGTAGCGAACCTTATTTATGTTATATTGCGGTAGGGTTAACTTCTTTATTTGCTATTCAAGTAATGATCAATCTTGGAGTAGTTGTCGGTTTATTTCCTGTAACAGGTATTACCTTACCTTTGATATCGTATGGAGGAAGTTCTTTACTTGTTATGATGGGGTCAATAGGTTTATTAATGAGTATAGCGAATGAAAATTAAAAATACTACAAAATAGGTGTCTATTTTATAATAACATGATATAATGATACAATGAGGAGTGATGATATGAAACTACTAATTGCTACAGGAGGAACAGGTGGACATATATATCCTGCGATAGCATTGGCAGATGCAGCAAAACAACGATATAAAGATATTGAAATATTATTTGTTGGAAATGAGGATCGAATGGAAGCAAAAGAAGTTCCAGCTCATGGTTATGCTTTTATTGGGTTAAAGGCGAGTGGTCTTACTGGTAATCCATATAAAAAAGTAAAAGCAATTGCGCAAATGGCAAATGCTTATCGTAAAGCAAAATCAATTATTGAAGATTTTCAGCCAGACATAGCGATTGGCTTTGGTGGATATGTAAGCGCACCAGTAATGTTAGCAGCACATAAAAAGAAGATAAAAACAATTATTCACGAACAAAATTCAGTAGTAGGTTTATCGAATAAAGTTGTCGCAAAATATATGGATGCGATTGTGATTTGTTATGAAAAATGTTTTGAGGAGTTTGGAAAAGAAAAAACGTTTTTATTAGGAAATCCAAGGGCAACAAATGCAGCACATGCATTATTAGATGAACAATATTATCAATCATTACAGTTATCATCACAAAAACCATTAATTTTAGTCGTTATGGGATCATTAGGGTCTACTTCTATTAACGAGATTATGAAAGATGCGTTACCAAAAGTATCTAGTGATTATGAAATCTTATTTGTGACTGGAAAAAATAATTATGAACAGATGAAAAAGCAAATACATGTATCACACGTTCATGTGGTTGATTATGTACGGCAATTAGATATTATGAAGAAAGTGGATTTAATCATTTGTCGTGCAGGAGCTACAACAGCAGCAGAAATTACTGCGTTAGGTGTACCTAGTATTTTAATACCAAGTCCATATGTAGCACATAATCATCAATATTATAATGCATCCGAGCTGGTAGATAAAAAAGCTGCATTAATGATTGAAGAAAAAGATTTAAATGCAGAAAGTTTAAATAAAAATATTGAAAAAATTATGAAATATCCAGAAATGCGCAAACAGATGAAACAAGCAGCATTGGAATTAGGAAAACCAAATGCAAGTAACGATATATTAGACTTATGCGATAAATTAAGAAGGTAAGGTAGTTTTATGGTAATAACAGAAAAGTTAAAGGCATATGGAGATGTTGAATGTAACGTTTCATTAGCACATCATACAACATTTCGTGTGGGAGGAAATTGTAAATATTTTATTTATCCTAAAAATGAGTTATGTTTAATTAGAATATTGCAAGTTTTAAAAGAGGAACAGATAGCATATAAAATCTTAGGAAAAGGAAGTAATATGTTATGTAGTGATGATGATTATGAAGGAGCTGTTATATGCTTAGATCGATATTTTACAGATTTTTCTTTTACAGAAGATGGGGAATGTATCGTTCAAGCAGGATGTAGCATAATTTTATTAGCACATGAAGCGATGAAAGTGTCATTAAGTGGATTAGAATTTGCAAGTGGAATACCAGGTACAGTTGGTGGTGCTATTTTTATGAATGCAGGTGCATATAAAAGTGATATGTCTCAAATTATAAAAGAAGTGTTTGTATGCATTGATCAACAAATTGTAGGTATGAAGCCAGAAGAGCTAGAATATGCATACAGACATTCAATTTTTCAAAAGCATAGAGATTGGATTATTCTGGGATGTCGTTTACAATTAGAAAAAGGAAATCAAAAAGATATCCGTGATATTATGGATTCAAGAAGAAAGCGTAGGATGGAAACACAGCCATTAAATAAACCATGTGCTGGAAGTGTTTTTAGAAATCCAGAAGAACATCAAGCCTGGAAATTAATTGATGAAGTTGGATATAGAGGTAAACGTTTTGGTGGAGCAATGGTTTCTTTAAAACACTCGAATTTCATTGTGAATGAAGAAAATGCAAGTGCTAAAGATATTGTAGCTTTAATTGAAGAAATTCAGCAGAAAGTAAGAGATACATTTAATGTTGAATTAATAACAGAAGTAGAGAAGTTCAATTGGAAAGATTAGATACATTTATACAAGATGATGTAGAGGCAAAATTTTTAGCACTTGAGAATAAGAAAAGAAAAAGAAAAAGACGCAGAAGAAAAATTAGGCTAGTATGTGCCTTAGCAATATTAATTAGTGTAACACTATATTTTATAAGCGATGCTTCTAAAATAAAAACTTTAGAAGTAGAAGGTAATATTTACTATAGCGATCAACAAATCTTAGATCAAGCAAATCTTTCATACGATAGTAGATATATTCTTCATCCTACGTTTTTAATTAATATGAAGTTAAAAAAATTAGATCTAATTAATAAAGTAAAAGTAAATCGTAGTTGGGATGGGAATATTTCTATACACGTAAAAGAGGATAAAGTGATCGGCTATTATATCACAGATAATGAAAATAGGCTTTTATTAGGAGATGGATCAAGTAAAAGTGTTAGTGAACAAAACCTTGAGAAAATTGTAAATTTTCCATTAATTGACGGATTTTCAGATGAACAATTAAAAAACTTAGCGAAGGCATTTACAAAAAAAGGCGATGAGGTTCAAGATAGTATAATTGCAATGATATCAGAAATACTACCTCATGAGGAAAGCTATGATAAACATGCAGTGAAAATTGTTATGCAAGATGGAAATACTTTATATGGATCTTATGATGATATTTCAGTTTTAAATTATTATCTTCAAACACTAAAAAGTTTAGAAGGTAATCATGTATGTTTATTTATGATGGCAGATGAAGGTACTATGCCAAAGATGGACTGTGATAGTTTTGAATAGATGAAGGTAAATTGTGATTTATATTGGATTTTTTATAAGATATTTGTTATAATAAGAAAAGAGTTAGGAGGAATATTATGTCAATCTCTAAAACTACCCAATATGGAAATATCAATATTTCTATAGATGCGATTGCTTCATTAGCTGGTGGTGTTGTAACAGAATGCTATGGAGTAGTTGGGATGGCTTCTCAAAAATTTTTAAAAGATGGTATTGCAGAGCTATTAAAAAAAGAAAATTATACAAAAGGTGTTGTAGTACGTCAAAAAGATGATATTTTAGAATTAGATTTATATATTATTGTTTCGCATGGAGTTAAAATTAACGAAGTAGTACATGAGGTACAGACTAGAGTAAAATATATGTTGGAAAAAAGCCTGGAATTAGATTTCAAAAAAATCAATATTTATGTTCAGGATGTAAAAGTAATGAAATAGGTAGGGTGTATGGTAATGATTAATGGACGTATATTCAAAGATATGTTAGCAAGTGGTGCTAATAATTTATCTAATAAGTTTACAGAAATTGACGCATTAAACGTATTCCCAGTACCAGATGGAGATACGGGAACAAATATGTCATTGACTGTTACAGCTGGGGTAAAAGATGCTTTAGCATGTACAAGTGAAGATGTATGTGAAATCGCAAAAGTTTTATCTAAAGGGTTGTTGATGGGTGCAAGAGGAAACTCAGGTGTAATTACATCACAAATATTTAGAGGTATTTACCAAGGTGTAGATGGCATGAAAGAAATCAATGGGTTTCAATTAGCAAATGCTTTTGTGATGGGATCTCGTGTTGCTTATAAAGCAGTTATGCGTCCTGTTGAAGGAACAATTTTAACTGTTATTAGAGAAGCAGCTGATTATACTTATGCATATGCATCTTCTATTGAAAATATTACTTGTTTACAAGTAATGGAAAAAATGGTAGAAGAGGCAAAAGCTTCTTTACAAAGAACACCGGACTTACTTCCAGTATTAAAAGAAGTTGGTGTAGTAGATAGTGGTGGAGCAGGTTTAGTTACTATTTTTGAAGGATTCTTATCTGCTTTACAAGGTACAATTATTCAAAAGGAAGATGTTGTACAAAGTAGTACATCTGCACAATCTAATTTAGAAAGTGAAGAATATGGTTATTGTACAGAATTTATAATTCGATTATCTGATCAAGGACAAAAAATATTTAAAGAAGAAACTTTAAGAGATTCTTTATCAAGAATTGGAAACTCTATTGTTTGTGTGCAAGACGATGATATTGTAAAAGTACACGTGCATACATTAACACCTGGGGAAGCTTTAAATATGGGGCAACGCTATGGGGAATTTGTAAAATTAAAAGTAGAAAATATGCAGGAACAACATGAAGAAATCATTATGCAAACTACAGTTCCTAATATGCCTAAAAAAGATATTCCTAGAAAAAAATATGCGATTATTACAGTTGCAGCAGGTGATGGATTAAAACAAATGTTTAAAGACTTAAGAGCTGATTATGTAATTAGTGGTGGTCAAACAATGAACCCTTCTACAGAAGATTTTGTAGAGGCTATTCAACAAGTGAATGCTGAACATATTATTATTTTACCGAATAACTCAAATATTGTAATGGCGGCACAACAAGCAGCAACTGTTTGTGAGGATCAAAATGTAGAAGTAATTCCTACAAAAACAATTCCACAAGGATTAAGTGCATGTATTATGTTTAATCCGGATGTTGATTTTGATATAAACCTTTCAGAAATGAATGAAGCTGTATCTTTAGTGAAAACAGGACAAGTTACTTACGCAATTAAAGATACTACATTTGAAGGATTAGAAATTACTTCAGGAGATTACATGGGTATCTTTGAAAAAGATATTATTGTATCTGTACCAAACAAAATGGAAGCTACAAAAGAGTTATTAAATAAAATGATCAGTGAAGATGATGAATTAGTAACTGTTGTATATGGTGAAGATGTACAAGAAGAAGAAGCTAATTTATTAGTATCTTTTATTGAAGAACACTATGATGTAGAAGTTGAATTGCATAATGGGATGCAACCAGTATATTCTTTTATTATAGGAGTAGAATAAAAGGCGCTATTCAGCACCTTTTATATAAATAGAAAAGAAAGTGAGGAAATGAAACATGACATGGATGTGTGATATTTGTGGATATATATATGATGGTGAGGACTTCTTAAAAGAACCAGAAGATTATGTATGTCCATTATGTGATCATGGGAAAGAATATTTCCATGAAAGAGATATGGAAGTTGAAATAGGGTTAGCTGCTAACCAATTAATAGCATCTAAATAAATAAAAGGCACATAATTGTGCTTTTTTATTTGGTAATCTAAAATAACGTGGGGCTTACAATCTATGGGGTCTTAAATAACATGGGGTAAATAG
>CAJFOG010000099.1 GCA_904395785.1 uncultured Eubacterium sp.
ACAGCAAACCCTGGAATTGATTTAGAAGATTTGTAATAGAAATTAAAAGTTAACAAATACACAAATTTAAAAAGTTGTGTTATACTAATACTAGGTGATAATTATGGCAGAAAGAAATGTACCGAAGGCAACTCTTCAACGTTATCCTATTTATTTAAAAGTTCTTCGTAAATTAAAAAGTACAGGTGTTGAACGAATCATGTCAAAAGAATTAGCTAGCGTTGTAAATATTGAGCCTACAACAATACGACGAGATTTTTCATTTTTAGGCAACTTAGGAAAACAAGGATATGGATATGATGTTAATCGCTTAATAGAAATTTTCAATCAACAACTAGGTATGGAATTTGATGAAAAAATTATTTTAGTTGGTGCTGGTAATATGGGACGAGCACTTATGAAATATAATAAATGGAATCATGTTGTTGGAGAAATTGCATGTGCGTTTGATATAAATCCAGATCGACAAGGTGTTAGATTTGGAATACCAGTATATGATATTAAAGAATTAGAAAATAAAATTCCAGAAGGATGTCGTATAGCAATTTTAGCGATTAGTGAAAATATTCAGCAAACGGTTGATCGCTTAATTGAGTGTGGAATCGTTGGTTTAGTTGATTTTACACATGAACATATACAAATTCCAAAAGGGGTTGTATTAAAGAGTGTAGATGTGGTATCATCTATACAAGAGTTAGTATTTGAAACAAATAACTTGAATAATGAGCGATGAAATAGGACGAAGGTTGGAAAGTAGTAAAGCGAGCTGTGATGGTGTAAGACAGTCTATGGAACAATTCTAAGAACACCTATGGAGCTAGATCGGAGAAACATTAAGTAGACGATCTCGCAAGGATGCGATATATCCATTAATTAAGATGCTTACATGTATCATGTAGGAATCAGGATGGCACCGCGTTTTATACGTTCCTGAAAAGGAGCGTTTTTTTATTACAATAAAGGAGGAAAATACAATGTTTGAATTTATGACAATCAGAGAGTTATATGAATTACTAAATGCTTCCGCTATGGAACAAGATAGTATTGAATATGTGCAATTACAAGGATGGATTCGTACAAACCGTTGCAGTGGAAAGTTAGGTTTTATTGAATTAAATGATGGATCTTACTTTAGAAATGCACAACTTGTATATAAACAAGAGTTAAAAAACTTTGATGAGGTAGAAAAATACCCTACAGGAGCAGCAGTTACAATCACAGGTAAATTTATACTAACTCCACAAGGTAAACAACCATTTGAAATTCAAGTAACTGAAGCAAAATTAGAAGGAGACTGCGATCGTGATTATCCTTTACAGAAAAAAAGACACAGTTTTGAATATTTAAGAGAAATTCCACATTTAAGACCTAGAGCAAACTCATTTTATGCAATGTTTAGATTACGTTCTGTTTTATCAATGGCAATTCATGAATTTTTTCAAAATCAAGGATTTGTATATGTACACACACCAATCATTACAGGAAATGATGCAGAAGGTGCAGGAGAAACATTTACAGTTACAACACGTGATGATGCACAATATGAAGAGGACTTCTTTGGTAAACACGCATCACTAACAGTTTCAGGTCAATTACATGTAGAGGCATTCGCAATGGCATTTAGAGATGTATATACATTTGGTCCAACATTCCGTGCAGAAAACTCTAATACATCAAGACATGCAAGTGAGTTTTGGATGATCGAACCAGAAATTGCATTTGCGGATTTAGAAGATGATATGAACTTAATTGAAGATATGATTAAGTATTGTATTAACTACTGTTTAGAAAATGCACCAGAAGAAATGAAATTCTTTGAGAAAATGGTTGATAAAGAATGTATTGAAAGAATTACAAAAGTACGTGATAGTGAATTTAAACGTATGACGTATTCTGAAGCAATCGAACATTTGAAAAATGCGGATGTGAAATTCGAATACAATAAAATTGAATGGGGTATGGATTTACAAAGTGAACATGAAAGATATTTATGTGAAAAAGTTGTGAATGGACCAGTATTCTTAATAGATTATCCAAAAGATATCAAAGCATTTTACATGCGTTTAAATGATGATAATAAAACAGTTGCAGCATGTGACTTATTAGTACCTGGTGTAGGAGAATTAGTAGGTGGAAGTCAACGTGAAGAACGCTATGATGTATTAATGGAAAGAATGAAAGAAATGGGTATGGAGCATGAAGGTCTACAATGGTATATGGATCTTCGTCGTTATGGTGGATGCCAACATGCAGGTTTTGGTTTAGGATTTGACAGAATGTTAATGTATTTAACTGGAATGCAAAATATTCGTGATGTTGAACCATTCCCACGTACACCTAAAAACTTAGTATTTTAATCTCAAAGCGATGTTTCTTTTAGAAGAAGAATACATCGCTTTTCTCTGTATTTTATGGTATGATGATAGAGAATGTAATTTTATACATTTATAAGGATTTAAAAGTATTAAATAGGTGAAAACATGGAAGAATATATATTAAAAGTTAAAGAAGATGGTACGAAGATCACAGTAAGAGATGTACAATTACGTTTACTTGAAATATTAAAGGATATTGATGCATTGTGTCAAAAACATAATATCTCTTATTGGCTAACAGGTGGAAGTGCATTAGGTGCTGTAAGACACCAAGGATTTATTCCTTGGGATGATGATGCAGATATTGGTATGATGTATGAAGATTATCAAAAATTTTTAAAAGTAGTGAATGAATTAGACGATTGTTATGTTGTACAAAGTTTTACGACACATAAAGAATATAATGTATGTATACCAGCTATGAAAATACGTTTAAAAGGAACATATTGTGAAGAATATAATTGGTTATTAAGAAATAAGTGTAAAGATGGAGATGGTTTATTTATAGATGTTTTTGTGATTGACTATATTAGCGAAAACAAATATATTGATTTTACATGGAGATGTCGTAATGGTTTACTAATGTTATTAATTACAGCATTAGAAAATATATCTTTTAATCCATTATGGTTGAAAAAAAGATTTGTTAGAAATGCTAGAAAATATGGAAAATTAAATCAACATAGTAAATATATTGGATATGATTTAACATGGTGTTTTAATTCTATGTTAAAACCTGTTGTGTATTCAAAAGAAAGTGTCTTTCCAATACAATATGTAACATTTGAAGATACCCAATTGCCTATACCTAAAATACCAAAAGAAATGTTGGATGTAGAAATTTCTATTCATCATATGCAATATCCAGATAAAAAAGATCAAGTGCCAAAACATATAAAAGATATCGAAATTTAATGATGTTAGGAGAGTTATTATGCGATATGCCCCTAGACAAAAAAACAAGAAATTGATATGGAAAATAGTATCCATTATTATATTAGTAATAGTTTGTGTTGTTGCTTGGATTACACAATATAGTGCAAGACAGAATGAGCAAAAAGAAAAGTTTAGTGTATGTAATCTTCAATCAGATGCCTTATTATCTGCTTTAAATAAGTCTTATAAAAATACAATAAGTGTGAAAGACTATTTATATTACGGAGAATCATTAGATTTATATGAACAAACTTATTCAGTAGAAAATAAAGATACTTTATCAGGAAAAACAGTAGAGTTATATAATGTTTGTAGTAAACAATCAGTTTCTATGACAATGGAAAACTATGTGGATCAAAAAATACGTTTAGATGAATTAAGTGCAGGTTTTTATGAAGTGTATATTATGGATAACTTAGTAAGAAAACGAGTGGTATTTGATGGTGATTTACAGAAAAATAACTATCAAACCATAAAAAGAAATAATAAAGTTTATAATATCCAATTAATTGCAGATCAGTCTTTATTAAAGGATTATGAAGTTACATTAGATAAACCATACTTATTTCTTCAAGTAGATAGTGTACAACCAGATGCTAATGATATTGATGTGTTAATTGATCCTTATGGTATGAATATGGATTTACAAACAGTTCCAGATGAGGGAAATCAAGCAGATGGATTAGTAGAAAACGATGAAATGTATGAAGCGGCACTATTACTAAAAGAAGAATTAGAGTCTTATGGTTTGCGTGTTGGTATCAGTAAAGCAAATAAAGATGAAGCTGGAAAAGCTTATGGAAGTGATGGACGATTATCCAAAGGGTATAAACAAAATGCCAAATATTATCTTTTATTAAGAATGAACGCTTATGGTAATGATCAAGCACGGGGTTTTGAATTACAACATAGTTATTATGTGAGTTCAACGATGGCAAGAGGGATTGCATATCGGATGCATAAGAATTTAGGAATCACTTTAAGTAATATGTATAATGGAGAAGATGAAGGTGTTGTGCGTAGTTCTTTAATACAAAGTGAACTGGACAATAAAAATATATATGATATAAATTTATATCTACGAGAAAGTGGAGGGCGTGCATTAATGGCTGGACGTTTCTCACAAACTAGTCAAAGTGAAAATAAAGATTTTGTGAATGCGAATGGAATGCATGGATTAGAAGTAGACTTTGGATATATGACAAATAAGAGTGATGTAGCATATTGGAAACAACATAAAAAACAAATAGTTAAAGAATTTGCGAAAGCATATTTAGAAGCTTTGAACATTGAGACTGTAGATTAAGAAGGTGATGACATGAAGTATCAAATTCATAAGGGAAGTAAGTGGTATGGGGCTGAAACTGTATTTGAAGATATTCAATTTGAAATAAGAAATACTGAAAAAATAGCAATTGTTGGTAGAAATGGTTGTGGAAAAACGACATTATTAAAAATTATAGCAGATATAGAGTCTTTAGATAAAGGAACAATTCATAAGGAAAGTCAAGTAACTATAGGATATCTTGCGCAAACAACATTTACTAATGAAGATAGCACAGTACAAAATGAGTTGGAAAAAGCATTTGATCGTATCAAAGAAATAGAAGTAGAATTGCATAAGTTAAGTGAAGAGATGTGTTATGATTATAGCGAAGCAATATTAAAGCGTTATGCAAATTTACAACAACAATTTGAAGAAGCAGGTGGCTATACATATCAAAGTGATTTAATGACAATATTTACAAAGTTTGGATTTGAAGAAGCTGATTTACATAGAACAATCGGTTCATTTAGTGGAGGGCAGAAAACAAGGTTAGCATTTGTAAAATTATTATTAAGGAAACCTGATATATTATTATTAGATGAGCCTACTAACCATTTAGATATCGATACGATAGAATGGTTAGAAAATTATGTCAAACGTTATTCAAAAGCAGTTGTAATTGTTAGCCACGATCGTCGATTTTTAGATAATGTAGTAGATGTTGTATATGAAATAGAATATAGTGTAATGAGACGTTATACAGGGAATTATACGAATTATTTAAAAATGAAAAAAAGTGATGTTGAACAACAAAAAAGTGCATATATTCGCCAACAAAAAGAAATACAACGAATGGAAGAATTAATTGAAAAGTTTCGTTATAAAAAGAGTAAAGCATCTTTTGCGCAAAGTAAAATTAAGTATTTAGAACGGATGGAGAAGATAGAAAATCCTAATGTTGATGATCAGACTTTTCATGCGCACTTTCAAGTTAAGGTACAAGGTGGAAAAAGAGTCTTAGAAACTAAGGCATTAACAGTAGGATATGATGCTAATCATCCTTTATGTTGCATTGATATGACATTAATGCAGAAGGAAAAAGTAGCAATCATTGGTCCAAATGGGCAAGGTAAATCTACATTTGTGAAAACATTAATGCATCTAATTCCACCATTATCTGGTGAATATTTATTAGGACATCAAATTGAATGTGGATATTTTGATCAAGAATTAGCACAATTTCAATCTACACATACTGTATTAGAGGAAGTTTGGAATGATTATCCTCATTTAGATCGTACACAAATACGAACAGCATTAGGTTGTTTTTTATTTCAGGGCGAGGATGTATTCAAGACAGTAGATTGTCTATCAGGTGGAGAAAAAGTTCGATTATCTCTTGTAAAGTTAATGTTGCAACAACCTAATTTTTTAATTATGGACGAGCCTACCAATCATTTAGATTTAATAGGAAAAGAAGCACTAGAAGAAGCATTACAAACATATGATGGAAGTATGTTGTTTGTAAGTCATGATCGATATTTCATTTCTAAATTAGCTACTGCTATTTTAGTGATTGATAAAGGAACAGCAACATACTATCCAATGACATATGATGAGTTCATGGAAAAACAAAAAGTACAAAAAGAAGAACTACAAACTAAGCCTAAAATAGAGAAAAAGCAGACTGGGAGAAATGATAATAGTCGATTAATAAGAAAATTAGAGAAAAAAATTTCAGAGATGGAAGATGTGATTGAACAATTAAAGCAGAATCGATTTGATCCATCATACTATGAAGATTATCGTAAAATGCAGGAGTTAGATAATGAAATAATACAAAAAGAGAAAGAGTTAGAACATCTAATGGAAGAATGGGAACTGTATTTATCATAAGAGAAATCCTAGAAGGGTTTCTTTTTTTCTTTTTTTGGTAATCTAAAATAACGTGGGGCTTACAATCTATGGGGTCTTAAATAACATG
>CAJFOG010000100.1 GCA_904395785.1 uncultured Eubacterium sp.
CGGTCATTTTTATATACAACAATTTTTTTTGTAGATATTTTATTAATCGCTATAGTTACATTACGTTTATATTTATATGGATCCACAACAATGTTAAATGTCATTTCACCTAATGATTTACTAGAAGAGTATTTATTAAAAGTGATTCGACCTTTATAGTAATATTCTTGATCAAAGTAAAAAGTAAATTTAACTTCTCGACCATGTAGAAAAGCTGCGATTTCTTGGAGCCGATTTTCATATCGTATTCTATCACTACATTCAAAAGTGATGGAAAATGTACGGTCTTTGTAATAGATTTTACCGAACGCCTCTGTTAAATCAATACTTCCGTTCCCACCATCAATTTCTACATATCTTGTTTTAGGCTCAGGATAAGGGATTTCTACAGGAGAAAGAATTAGACCCCAATCATCACTCGAATGTTTACGTATTCCGTTTACTTCAAATAAAATTCCATGATTCATTATCTCTCATCCCTTCTTTTAATTTTACCTAATTCTTCATTTAGTTTAGGTGCTAACCTACCTACAAGAGTTCCATCATCAAGAACTACTTGTTTATCTATAAATTGAGGAAAATATTCTGACATTATCAAGATAATATTTCTTAATATTTCAATCATTCCATCATTGCTTTCAGCAACTGCTATCCTTACATAATCCATAAGATCACTTATAGGTGCTATTGCTTCTGGTCCTGCTTCTCCTCCAACCATGGCTTTTCCACTAATACTATTAAATCCAAACATAGTTGGTTGTTTCATAATACCACCATCTTTATACCATTCAATTCCTAAAGACGGCACTTTTCCTTTTAATAAATCTCCTATTTCCCATCCTGCTGGTTTAACACTAAAATGTGGTAATGGAATTTTAGGCCAAGAAATTTTAAAATTAAAAAATCCTTTAATTGCATCGATTATTCCTTTAACTACACTTTTAGCTTTATTCATAGGTGCTTCAATCGCTGTTTTAATGCCTCCAAAAATTCCCGCTACGATAGATTTAACACCGTTCCATGCTTTACTCCAATTGCCAGAAAAAACACCACTAACAAATGATATAATCCCATTCAAGATTGGTTTTAATGACTTATTCCAATATTTTCCAATGGTATCAAAACATCCACTAATTACTCCACTAATAGCACCCCAAACAACTACGAATGTAGGTAATAGGAAATTTTGAACGTAATAAGCAATTAAGTCAATAATAGGCTTAAATACTTCATAATATGCTCTAGAAATGATATTAAATGCATCAGACACAATCCTAGCAATCATTGGCCAATATTTATTAAACAAAGTCGCAATCATTTGAACTAAATACATCATTGTATCAAAAACTGGTTTACCTATACCATTCCAGCCTTGACGCCAAAACTTAAATACAGCATCAATTAACTTTCGTAAAGATGGCCATATAACGTTCCAACTTTCATATACAGTTTTTCCCATACTAAGCAAATTATTAAATATAGGAACACCAAATGTATTCCAGAGTGTATGCATAAGCGTTATTGATCCATTCCAATTTAAACTCAACGTTCCTACATTTGTATTTAGCCAGTCAACTGCTGATGTCGCTGTTTGAATAACTGGAATAACCGCACTTAAAATTGGACTTCCAATAATTCCAAGAAATTGTCGCCATGACTCTTTCAAATTTCCCATTACATTCTCATATCCATTCGATTCCCTAGCAGCCTGCCCCATTGCTCCAGATAATTTATTGGCATCTTCTACCATTTGTAGTAATGTTAGTTGTTTCTGTGCTTCAGACAAGTCTTTAAAGGATTTACCATATAACTCATTAGCAGCTGCATTTCTTGTAGTTTCCGTACAACTCAAACCTAAAGCTGCATCATTTTCATAATTTCCCTTTAAAAACGATTTAAGAGATTCTGCTGTATCTTCTAAAGACCTATCGTAATAAGCAGCACTATCGGCTGTGACTTGTAACGCTCTAGACATAATGTCCATTGATGTCGCACTATCTGCACCTGTTGTTTTAGCAAATGCGTATATTGATGTTCCTACATCTTGTAGTCTAGTTTTTAGAATACCACTGCTATCTGCAATCTTCTGCATATTTTCATTTGCAGTATTCTGCATATCTCCAAAAGTTTGCTCAAATTGTGATTTGGATGCCTTGATAGATGCGGCAGTCTCAACGCATTGTTTACCAAATTCTATAACTTTTGCGACAGAAAATCCTGCAATGACTGCTGCACCAACTTTTTTGAAAGTATTCATCATATTACTTCCACTTTTATCAGCATTTTGTTCAGTTTTGGCAATAGATTTATTGGCTGCATCGTTGTCAACTAGAATGGTTCCAAACAGTTTAAATAGTTCCAATGATTATTCACCTCCATATCTTTTCAAGATTTCATCCTTTTCTACTTGTGTTGATTTTCGATATGGCATATGTGCTTTTTCATATTCTTCAAACGATAATTCATATCTAGCAGTATCATGCAACCATTTTTGATATAACTTTTCTTTTTCACTACGATTTAAAGCCGTTAAAATTAAAAGGATGCCTTCTTCAGCATCCATCTTCATTACATATTCGATATTTGCGTATCTACATAATAGAAAATCGAGCAGATCATTTATTTCACCATAAATCCTGCTCGTTTGATAAAATTTACTATTGTATTAATATTGTAACATTCCATAAAGTTTTTTCTAAATTCATCAAAATCAAGTTTTTCAATTTCATCTACAGAAAGTTCAAAAGGTCCTGATACTGCTTGATATAAACCTTTTTCTGATTCTGTGGATATAGCTTTAGAAAAAATACTAACAAAGACATCAAATCCAATTTGTTCAACATCATTTTTTCCTTTTTGTGCATCAAAAATATCCTTTTTTATATCTAAACTATCGATGTATCTAGCAAATTTAAATACATCTGAAACATTTGCTTTTCTCATGCTTTCACCTCATCTTCATATTCAATTATCCAACCTTCATCATATATATCTGTTGGATTTTCTTCATATGTACCTGTAAATGTGATTGTATCAATAATCTCATCTTTATCTTTTAACTCCCAATCCAAGTTTTCTAAATTAATAGCTCGTTCCACTTTAATATTAATTTTTCTTCCATCTTTAGTTTCACCATTAAATTCAACTGTATGATAATCATTTTCATCATCTATTTTACCTGTCCCAGTAATAACTGTATATCCTGGTTTACTTGATTTATCTAATTTAATACCGGGATGCATTTTATCTAGCTGTGTTAATACTTCTAGATGATTAATTTCTAGCTTTGGTGTAGCTTTATCTCTAGTAATCCTACCTTGCACTGGTCCTCTATCTCCATCAGCTGTAATTTGTCTATTTTCATATTCAACTGTAAATTTTCCACCATCACGGGTTAACCCAACAAGATTTCCATCAACTTTAAATACACCTTTTCCTAAAATAATATTTTTAGGATTCTTATTTGCCATAATATTGCTCCTTTCAATATGTTCTCACTTCATACACTAACGTTCTTCTGTATATAGATTTTTCATCTGCATTGTACCTGTTTTCTAAGATAAATGTTGCCCATTCGCAATTATACCTTGATGTATAATTAAGTATATTTTCTATTTCATCTGCTAATATATCAGCCTGCATAGTATCATTGCTCCAAATATCGATTTCTAATCTATAAGTACGTTGTCCTTCTAATAGTAATGAATTAGGAAGTTGATAATTAATTTTATAATTATCAATTAATTCTCCAGTATTATCACCAAAATATGCATTATAACCTTTAAAAACATTAGATAATAACTTTCGAATATTTAAACTATTCATCTTCCATATCACCTTCCTCAATACCATTTAGATTAGGTTTTTCTTTATTTAACTCAGATAAATACTTTGCTTGTATCTTGACAATTTCACTGATATTTTCCTCAACTGTTTTTCGCAATAATCCTTCCTTTTTTTGATTATTCGTTCCAATCTCTTGGAAAATACCCCAGAACCCTTTTCCTTTTCGAGCAATACCTAATTGCATATCACATTCTTTTCTGCGTACCCAATAACCTGTACCACGGGCTACTTGTCCACTATGTCTATTAAATTTTTGATAAAAACTTAATCTAAATTTTTTAGCTAATACTTTTCCACTATCTCGTAATGCCCCTCTTACTAATTCACGTATTGTATACTGAACTGCATCTACATTTGATACAAACTTGTACGATCCATCTTTAGATACTTTTACAACTGATTTAGGCACTGGCATTTTGAATACCTCTTGTAAGTGTAAGTTCAATTGTATCGTCGTTTCGTTCAAAAGTTCTTTGAATTGTATATTCAATAAATTTATTAGTAATTGGATGTAATACTTTTGCAAATTGCTCTCCTGCATCTTCCATATCATCATAATAACTGTAATATTCAAACTTATTAACAGATATAAGAAGCTCTGGTTTTAGACCATTCATCATTGCTTGATAAAACTCATTAGATTTTACCGATTTTTGCTCCGCATATATAAAGTTTGGAGAAAAGGCTATTCCTTTTACCTTTTCTCCAAGTTCATTTATAATAAGTGCTCTTTTTCCTAGGTAACAGATTGTATACATCTATAATCACCATCCAATGCTATGTCTTTTCGTAAATCTTTATAGATATTTCCCCATTCTAGTCCTCTTTGTTGATAGTTTAATTGCCATTTACAATAACATATGATTGCATGAAGAATAGTGGCATCTGGATCATCTACCTTTTCTTTTGCAATCCCAACACGTACTAAGTCATTTTGACATGTTTCAATTAATGAATATAATTCATTATCAAATATATTGCTTTTATACCTTAATGCTAACTTTACATCATCTAGCATATTACATCACCTAAACTGACTTTTTAACCAATTTTACAAATGCTTTTTCAATTCCTGGCTTACCATCAAATTGTGCCACACCTAAATATTTATAACTATTAGTATCAATATCATACTGTGCTTTAACAGTTGTTGATTCTGGCATATTCGCTGCATACTTCTTAGGATCTCCTAAGATTACTTCGTGTAAATCGACACTAGCTGTTAAGTCAATTTTTGTACCTAGTAAATAATATGTGCCACCCTCTTTAATGATTAAATCATTTTTAGATTTATCTTGTAATCCTAATAAATCTTGAAATAATGTTTTTCTAGAACAATATACTCTTGCATTTCTTGCATAACCATCTGCCAATAATCCAAATAATTTATAAATATCGTTTGCAGTAGTATTTTTATCCGCTTCAATTTCAACAGCATTCTTGTCGTTTTCCCACGTGATCTTATCAATTCCTTTTGCTTCTGATATCCCTGTACCCTTGAAAATAACTTTTTCAATTTTCATTGCAACTGATTCGGCTAAACTATTCACTAACCAAGTTTCGAATGCAGGAATAGACATAGATTTTACAGATGATGAAATCTGAATCATTTTAACAATTTCATTTGTAGATAATGTCACTTCTACAAATGTATCTTTTTCAGCTGTGATTCTTTCGTTTTCATTATGTGCTTTAGCTTCATTGACAACACCTTCTATTGCAAATTTAACATTTCCGTTTACATTCAACAATGTAATATCATTTAGAATTGGTGCATACTCTTTAGCTTTCATCATAATATCATTCTGTAATTGCGTAGGAATAATATTTTCAGTATCTGCAATTGATAATGCTGTTCTTTCTTCAACAGTAGTATCTCTTCCTAGCAATCTTTTGATAAATCCTGAACGGTATTCTTGACTAGATAAATAATTTTCTTTTGTAAGTGTTACACGCTCTTCAATTGGTTTATTGATTGGATTTGATAGAATAATACCACTATTGATTTTATTTCTCATTTCATGTTTACTTTTTTCAATATCTTCTAAATCTCTTGCTCTTTCATTTAATGCATCAATTTCTTTATCTAATTCTGCAAAATCACTAACACTATCTAAATCAATTCCTCTAATTTCTGTCATTCTACGTTCTACAACATCTATAGATGCCTGTTTAATTTCTTCTAAATTCATTTTCTTATACCTCCATCATTTTAATCTTTAATTTAACTTTTTCTTTTGCTCGCTTAAGTCTCTCCGCTTCAAAATCAGCAATCACTCCGTCACTGAAATTACGAGCTGAAATTGTAGTCATATCATTCGCTGGAATCGACACCGCACTGACATCGTACAATTTACTAACCTTAGTGATACGCCTTGTACATATCTCTATTCCTTTCTCATGATCTGTTGTATACGTTTTAACATCTTCTGATACAACAAATCCAAACGACATTCTGTCTGTATATCCTCCTTGGATTTCTTGAAACAATTGATTTCCAATGTCCGTTCCACCAAGATTAGCTTTCATAAATAAGCCATATGAGTCTATAGAAACCTCTAATGTTTTATTTCGAGTTCTTGCGAATACTCTACCTCTATGGTCATATTGAAATATAACATCCTGCATATCACATTCATCAAATGCATGTGGATCTATCACTTCTACAACCTTATAACTTCTACCCTCATACAAGGTATACTCTTGATTAAAAGTTGAAGCGTAACCTTGTACGATTTTCTCATTTTCATCAGATTTAGCAATCTGCATAGTCATTGACCTATATTCACGATTTAATAACTTATTCTTCTGTTTTTCCGTCAGTTCCATCATCTCCACCATCCTTTCCAGTTACCAGCTCTACCTGTTGTACTTTGTCTTTTTGAGATTCTTCTTCTAACTTTGAAATTTCTGCATATTCTTTTCGTATATAGCGTTTTTCTCCTCCTTCATAGTGAGGAAGGTTCCAAACATCTGATACTGTATTACCATCGATAATTCCTCTATCGAACATTTGGGTAGAAAATGCTAACTTACTTTCATTGGACATATACTGAAGTCGATTTGCTGTAAAATACACCATATTTCCTGCGATGATTCTTGCACTTGAATATAACATCTTCGTAATTTCTTCTCCAAGCTTAATAAGAATAGGCTCGATTACTCCTTCATAATATGAATTCCATTCATAATCACTAGAAAATTCATGTCGTATCACTTTGCTAGAAACACCGAAATAGTTTTCAATATTTTGGTTAATCATCTGCTGTTGTTTATCATCTAAGAAGATGGCTTTTGATTCAATTTGAGTAATATCTTTATATCTAGAATCAAAAATCATCATTTGTTTATTTTCATTAGAAAAATTGATTTCACTAAACGCATTTCTTTCAATTTTTAAATCTTCTTCATCCATCTGTTGCGTAAGTTGTGCTTTAAATCTAACTGAACCGCTTGATTTCAATGCGTTTTGTACACTTTCGTTTTGTGAATGTATTAATTCCATTGTTTGATGGATTGCACTATTATTTGTTCCAAAAACGTCATTTTTATATAGCATTCTTTTTAAATGACCTACCTTTGAATACTCAATACACGCTGTCTCCCCGTTGTTAAAACGATATCTTACATATGGTACTCCTCCTACATCCAAGAGCTCAACTTGACTATAAGCAACAGGAAATAAACCAATTGTACGACCAAAAACATCTAGAATAGGTAAGATGAAAGCATTATTATCAACTAAATAGCAGGTTACGACTCTTTCAATGAAGTTTGATGTACTCATAAATTGATTAGGTCTAACTTGTAACATGTATTCAATTTCTTTGTTATGTTTTTTTAGTTCTGGTATTGATTTTGAGCAATCTGTTGCGATTGTATTAATAACTGCACGTGTTTGTGCCATTTCATATAAACCACCACTGTAAGATGTATATACAGGAGTATATCCATCAAGTAACTTGAAATAGCCTTTGGTTATTACTTTCTTTTTAGAAAACCAATCTATAATACCCATTTGCATCACCTACCTTCCTTTGTTTTGAACAAGAAATTTAATTTCATTAAACCATTTCGCTTTTACTGTTAGGGCATCTATAATCGATACAAATCCATCTATATGATCCGCTGCACGTAATTTTACTGGCTTAAATTTTTGATTGTCAGACTCAAACTTTAACGCTACATTTAACAAATGAGATTTCAATAAATTGTTTTGCCCTATGTGTATAGTTCCATCTTTTAATTTACCTTCAAATTCACGTATAATTGGAGCTAAATTCCAACCTTGAATCACATCATCCATTTGATATCCTTTTGAAGCCATCTCATCAACTAAATATTGTGAAGAATACCTATCATATCCAATTTTAGTTGTATAAATGCGGTATTCTTTTTTCAACATATCGAACCATGCTTTAACATCTTTATAATCAACATAATTGTCTCCAGATAATGTAATCAATCCTTGCTTAACGAAGATATCGTATGGAATTTTATCTAATTCAATCAAATCATTTAATCTATTTCTAGGCATAAAAAATTGACTAAATATATACTCATGGCCTTCGCGTTCAATTACGATACAAGCACATGTTAAATCTGTTGTTTGTGATAAGTCGATACCACCAACTCCATACGTTTTTCTAAAATCTTCTAGCTTAAACTCTTTTTGACACGCCTTATCAACTAGTTCATATGTTAGCCATGCTTGACTAGAGTTTTGTTTAATATTGCAAAATTTTGTTAGAAACTCTGCACGTTTTGATAACGAGCCTTTCGCTATACGAATTTGTTCAAGCAAGTAATCACGCTTAACAGATACCCCAAGATTGGGGTTAGATTTTTCTAATTCTTCAATTGAATCCCATTGATCTACATCATCAATCATATAAAGTAATGGTAATAATTGAGTTTCTTGACTACTACCATTCAACCACGATGTTGAACGTGCAATTAATTCATCATATATCGAATCATTAATATATCCTGATGTAGAGATTGAAAGAATTATTGGTTGTATTCTAGAACCAAGAGCAGAAGTCATAACCTCATACATTTTTAGTCCATTTTGTCCACTCCAGGCCGCAATCTCATCATTAACAACTAAATGTGGATTTAGCCCATCAGATTTTTTCTCACTAAATGCAAGAGGTTTAATAATTGTGTTTGTTTTATTGATATAAATATCCGTTCTACGTTTCTTACATAATTCTTGCAATTCTTTTTCTTTTGAAATTGTTTGATAGAAAGCATCAAATACGATATTGGCTTGATCAAGTTTAGGTGCTAAACAATAAATCTCTGCTCCATATTCCTTATCTAGAAAAGCTACATATGCCATAATTGCACTTGCTAACAATGACTTTCCATTCTTACGTCCAATAATGATTACTACTTCTCTAAATTGCCTTAAACCATCTTCTCGAACTATTCCAAAAATTGCACTAACTAAGGCTTTTTGCCATAGTTCCAGCTTAACTAAATCTGTTCTACCCTTAGAATGATGACAAAAGTTTTCAATGAATTTAATGGCCTTGTTTGCTTTCTTTGCATCAAAATAAAAGGACTTGTTTTCTAAGCCCTCAATTATCTTTTCATAAGCCTTTTTAACCCATTTTCCAACTCCAATTTCGTCATTCGATATTTTTTGATAATATTCAAAAATATAATTCTTATTCATTCATTAATTGGTCGAGTTTTGACTCTTTACGATCTGCTGGAACTAAATCAACTAGTTGCTTTGTTATTGTTGTAATATTTCTTGTGTACTGAATTAGTGTTTTAACATCTGGATTATCTTTTATTCCAGATTGGCCACCACCATTATCGTAAGGAATAGTGGTCCCATTTTTATCAATGTTATCTTCTAACTCTTTCACACTAACATTTAACCATGCCAATCGATCAATTAAAGTCATGACAAATTTTAATTTATTTTCATCAATTTCTTTAAAAATCTTTTTTAATTTATTTTTTTCTTTTTTTATTAGCGTTTCTTTTTCATTCATTGGACCACCCCCTTACGTACACATTGCAGTGAATTTCAAAAGTTCGACGCCGGGATTTTAGAAATGGTCATGTGTTTTAATTATAGGGGGACTCATCTTGTACGGGAATTAATTCCCCTTTATCATTAAACACATACATCTTCTTTACTCTTTTCGTATGAATAGCTTTATGGCATTCATAACATAACAGTATTAAGTTATCATGATTAAGTGTTATGTTTGGATCATTGATATTATTCGGTGTCAACCATATCTTATGATGTACCTCATCTCCTATCTCATGTTTTCCTTTCTCATAACACTCTTCGCATAGACCACGTTTATATTTAGGTAATGCTTTCTTATAACTTTCTCTACAATCCTTCCATGCTTTAGAATTGTAGAATGGTTTTGCAAACTTTCTTGCCATTACTACACCTCTTTCCTAGATACAAAAAGCACCCAGCTTTAAACTGAGTGCTTTCTGCTATATCAAGAAGAACTGCATGAAATCCATTAAATAGAGCATAAATGCTCTAAACTGCCAGCAATATATAGCAAGGAAATACATTACTAGCAGTTTAAAGCAATCATCACAATGTAGTGATGTTGCTAACGGATGGAAAGTGAAGTTCTACATGGACCTTTGCATATTAGCTTGTAACTCCACGCTAACATAATAGCACGGATTTTTATGTACATTGTACTAAATTATAAAATCTCACTTAGAATATTATTTATGTAATAAAACATTGCTGACCTGCTTGCAAAGTTATATTTTAAAGCAACATGTTCTTGTTTTAGATTTTTGACATATAAATCTTCAATCATCTTTCTATCATCTTCATTCTTTATTTTTCTTAGTGTATTACTCACTTTTCTTTTTAGATATACATAATTATCTCTTTCTTGAATTAATCCCTCTAACTTTAGCATTAATTCTAATTCACGTGTTCCATATTTATTTTTACCATTTTTAGATTTACTTCCTAAATCATATCCTGGACTACTCACACCAGTTAAAATCGTATCGATCTCTTCTATTTTTTGTTCTAATTCTTGCACTACTCTTTGATAGTATGATTCACTTCTACATTCACGTTTAAATTGTTCAATTCTATCTTTTAATGTCAACATATGCTCTTATCCTTTCTTTACTGTAATCGTTCTATTTTAACAATACTACCTCTGTAAATTGAGTTTAACGACCCTTCTTCTAATACTCTTGAATTCATTGTTTTAATATCAACTATAAACTCAATTACACTTCCATCAACCTTATGTGCATAGGTACTATCTATATGTATATCTTGTTTTGTATCACACATAATTGCATAGAATACTTGATCACTAGATAACGTAATTCTAAACTTATCTCCAATGTGGCCATAAAATGAAGCTAAGGCTATTGCTATATACTTTCCATCCGTATATAAACCATTTTCAACATATAAAGATTGTAGTTGTTGATACGCTTGTGAGGTTGTATCAGAAATCATAGAACCGTCCATGTACGACTTAAATTCACCTGTTGCATAAACTGGTAATGTTATTCATTGTGGAATGTCTTTTTCTACCTCTGATAATTTAATTTCTAATTCTATTATTCTATTTTTTAAACTTTCATTAGAATCTGCAATGTTATTGTAAGCAGATTCTAACACATCATTTTGTTTTTTTAATTCCTTTGCAGCCTGTATTAGATTCCCTTGTACACCTATTATTAGCACAACGGCCACAGGAACTACAAATACTTGAACAATAATTACTACTTTATCTAACAATATGTTTTTTCTTTGTTTCATATTAATTTATCCTTTCTATTAACCAATTATCATTATCTGTTTTTCTAATAATGACTTTTTTTAAACCTAATAACCTTAATTCTTCATATATCTTTTCTTTTTTATGTTTTCTAATAAGCTTACCTCCAATCACTGTATTTCCATGTAGTTTTAGCATTAAAGGAACATATTCCGGAATGATTGAGTTTGTTTTAGTTTTATTTTCAATTTTATCATGACGTTTTTTTACCTTATTCTCATATTCAAATTGATATCCGATACACTCTTCTAATTTTTTCCATGTTAATAGACTTCCTAATATTCTTCCAGTCATAATGTTATTAAAAGTTGTGCTTGTTATGTTTGCTTGTTTAATAAATTCAGCTTTTGATAAATCATTATCATTTATATATTTATGTATCATCAAAATATTACTTTCATATTGTTTAATAGTCATCCTTATTTCATGGTTTTCCATCACTTTTAACCCTCTCTTCCTTGCCTATATCCAATCTTTTTAACCCTATATTATATTGATTGTTTATATGTTCATATACCCTTATAAATAAAGGCTTTTATACACTTTTTTAAGATTAAAACTTTTTATATTTTTTTGACATCATCAAACACCAGTAATTTCTATGTTTTCTATCAAATTTCTAGGTATCTTCATAATCTTTTTTATACCTTTGTTCCTTAATATTATTTCCTCTCCACCTATTGCTTCGATATAGACGTCAATACATGATTTATTAGTTTCTATCTTATAGACGTTATGTAAAATACTGATCCCCATCTTTTCATTTTTAAAAGCTATTTTTACAACCATTTTAAACCTCTAATTTTTCTTGGTTAAATTCTAAGTCTTTTGTTTTCTCACAAAACAATGAAATCACAGTCTCCATATCCATGTTTTCTTTTTCTAAATGCTGTTCCCTCTTCAGTAAAATATAGTAATCATTCTCATGTACTTCTATTTCTTTTAAGCACTTGATCATACCTAAATAACTATCTTTCAGGAACTTATTTGTTTCATTACTAATCTTTGCTATTGCACATGATTCCTCCTCTTCTATCCTGCATAAATATCTTGATTGATTATATGATAATGAAAGTAATACTCTTGATTTCATTTGATTTAACTCTCTTAATTTTTCGTCATCATATGCTTTTAACATATTCATGTTGAAATCTTGTTTTAAAGTCTTAAAAATCTCATAAAATCCATCTTTATAGTCTTCATGAACAATCCAACTATTTTGTGTAAGTTTAAGGTATCCTGAAATATTCCATGTACCAAAGTATAGAATGCCTTTTTCAACAAAGACTACCGCTTCACCATTGTCATTTTTTAATACTTGACTGGCCATATTTAAAAATTTATATATAACCTTATCTTCTTTTGTGATTTTTATTTTCATTTGTTATTCCTCCTATCATAATTTTTGTACTCTTTTCTACGTTCTTTGAAATCATATATCGTGAAGATTGTTATTACAGTCGTACTCAATATAGATACTATTGTAATTATTGTGTTCATATCACTATTCCTCTCTATTTATCTCTAATTCAATTTCTGTATAGCCTTCTTCGGATAATTTCATTCCATACTTCAAACCTTCTATATAATTGTGCCCATCAAATAAATATCTGCCAATAATGGCGTACTCTGGGCAGTCATTAAGGTTAGAGCAAGAAAATAAAACAGTATTATCGTCTTTGATTTTAGTTTCCATTTTAATTACTCCTCACTTTTACCACCCTACAAATCCGAATTTACTTTCCCATTTTTTAATAAAATCAATCGCACTTTGTTCTGGCAATTTATTATGTTTTGCTCTAAACTGTATGATTCTTTTTCCATCAAATTCAAGAGTTGCGTACGGTTTAGTAACGTGATTAACCTCTCTTACAAACATTATTTTTGTTTCTTTGTTTGCGTGTCTATCAGCGTACATTTTAACGCAGTGATGTAACTCTTTTGATTCTTCTTCTAACTCCTCTACTTTTTTGGGTGGAATGATTATGAAGTTACCGCTTGAATATATGTATCTGCATAGATCAATATAGGCATCTATGAATTTATCCTTTGTTTCTTTATCTTTTTTAATTTTCACTAATTTGGTTAAGCTGTTGTGTTCAGTATTTAGATTATTTGGAAACAATACTCTATCATCAGTCATATCGTATTCTAATCGCTCACACATATCTAAATAATCATCATATATACAAACGTTATTGCGTTCAATTTTTTGTAAATAATCAAACATTTTAACATTCATATATTTGTTTATGTATTTGCACCTTCTACCATTAAACCAACCATTCGCAATAGGTGTTATAGTTGTTTTTTTGATTTTGATTAAATCATCTAATTTTTTAATTTTTCTTTTCTTGTTCTTGATCAACATAATATCTCCATACGTTAACCCTTTTAAATGTTTAATCCAATAGTTATTAAGACCAAAAATTGTATCTAAACTCTTTGCTTTCATATTTAATTTCTTGTAGCAATGTACGAATTGTGTTAATCCTGCTTTTACTAGCAATTCGATTTTAGGACATTGATGATATGCGCATATGTAATCAAAAAAATTCATATTAACATTTCCTTCTGCCAAATCCCATTGACAATATTTAAGAAAATCATACCGATTAATTATTTCATCCTTACTAAACATATCGTATTCCCAAAAATTCCAACGCGTATCATTAATCCAAAAAACATCATCATTGTAAAATACTGTTTTTCCACCTAAATGACTCTCTACTCCGCTTAATAAACACCCTTTATACCCTTCCAAACATCTGCATACCTCTTTGATTTGCATATTTCTGAATGTTTTGTCTTTATTTGCACATATAAACGCAAAGGTTCTTTTCAACAATTTTCCTCTCCATAATTCGATTGTTGAAACATATCTTGATACCTTTTGTGTTTTGTTTGTTTGATAATCGGTTTTTTCAAAAATAAACCTTCTTATACCTTTTGGTTGCTTCAATTTGAGCTCTTTTAATATTTTCAATTCATTCACAGTTACACCCCCTAGAATAGACTTATTTGCCCTTCGATAGGTTCTGTTGATTTTTTACGATTAGTAACTCTTTTTTTCTTTTTTGGTGGCTCAGGAATGTTAGAAATCGTATCAGTAGTTATTTTTTGGTCGTTTTTAAATGGATTACTAATACTTGAATATTTATCTTTAGCTTCTTTTTCTTTTTTTACATCATACTCACTCTCTTTAATGTCATCTTCATCGTAGTAATGTACTGCCCAACCATATACGGTTTCTTCATCTACACAAGCACATCCATTTACCGCTTGTTTTCTCGCTTGTTTTCTTACATAAACATAACATTCTGCAAGTGATTTATTCTCTTTTTCTATGCTTTTAGCAACTGATGCATCTGTTTCCGCACGTTTTGCCAAATATTCCCCTATTCTGATGATTGC
>CAJFOG010000101.1 GCA_904395785.1 uncultured Eubacterium sp.
AAAAGGGAAGATTAAACTTAGAAAAGTAGATAGTCAAACTAGAAATCAAGTAGGTGGGGCAACGTATGCTATTTACAATGCTCAAGGGCAAGAAGTAGAACGCCTAGTAGTTCCTAAAACAGGCTATATAGAATCAGGGTATTTACGCTTTGGGAATTATACTGTAAAAGAAGTGATTGCTCCTACAGGGTATGTATTAAACACACAAGCATATTCAGTGGCGATTACACAAAATGAACAGCGATTAGAGGTTACTGCTGAAGATAAGCCTATTGAAGGTAAAATTAGATTGAAAAAAGCAGATAGTCTTGATGGTTCTCAAGTAGGTGGTGCAGTATATGGAATTTATGATGCTTCAGGAAATGAAGTACAAAGATTAACTACACAAGCAGGAGCTTATGTAGAAAGTAAGTTATTACGTTATGGTACGTACACAGTAAAAGAGATTACAGCTCCTACAGGATATGTATTAAATACAAAAGCATATACTGTTCAAATTTCTACAGAAGGACAAGTCGCTACAGTAAATGCAGAAGATAAGCCAATCCAAGGGTATATTCAAGTAGTAAAAAAAGATGTAGATACTGGTAAGACTGTCACAAAGGCTAACACAACATTCTCTATTTATAAAAGTAATGATACGTATGTTGGAGATATAACTACAAATAACAACGGTATTGCTAAGAGTGGTTTATTACGTTATGGTGATTATTATTTAGTAGAAAAGACTGCTCCTAATGGATATACAAAGTCTACGCAGAAAATTACGTATAAAATACGTGAAGAAGGAAAAACATATTCTGCTGAGTTATCCAATAAACGAGTAACTGGAAGCCTTACAATGACAAAAGTAGATAGTGTGACAGGAAATACTGCACAAGGTGAGGCAACATTAGAAGGTGCTGTATATGGATTGTACGCTAGAGAAAACATTGTAGATCCAGCAGATGGAAGTATTCTATATAAAGCAGGAACGAAAGTTAAAGAGTTAAAAACAGATGCGAAAGGAAAAGCAAGTATTGCTAACTTATATTTAGGGAAATACTACTTAAAAGAAATTAGTGCTTCTAAAGGTTATACATTAGATACAACAGAATATGATGTTGTATTAAGTTATAAAGACCAAAATACAGCAGTGATTACAAAAACACAAACAGTAAAAGAACGTGTCATTGCCCAAGCATTTGAGTTAATTAAAATATCTGATAATAACTCAGGAGAAGCAGATATTTTAGAGGGTGTAGAATTTACTATTAAATCACAAGCTGATATTGATAAGTATGGCTCATGGGAGAAAGCACCAGTTGCGAAAAATGCTCAAGGAAAAGAAGCTAAAGTATTAGTAACAGATAAAAAAGGGTATGCACTATCCGAAGAATTACCATATGGAACATATGTAGTAAGGGAAACAAAAGTACCAGATGATTTATACCAAATTCCAGACTTTATGGTAACAATTACAAAAGATAGTCGTGATCCACAACCATGGAGAGTATTTAATGATGAAAAGTTTAGATCCGTGATTGCGATTGTAAAACAAGATGCAGAAACAAATGAGACAGTAGCGATTGAAGGAGCTACATTCAAAATCCGTAACTTAAAAACAAATGATTATGTAGGGTATTGGGAATGGACACCAATTCCACATTATGTGACAGAGTGGAGTACAAATGAATTAGGTACAGTTATGACAGGAGATGTATTAGATCCAGGTGAATATCAATTAGAAGAAATAAAAGCACCGAATGGATATTTAATCAATACAGAGCCAGTGAAATTTAAAGTAAGTATGAATACAGCATATGAAACATTGCCAGATGGTACAACACCTGTCATTACAGTAACAATGAAAGATAAGGCAGTGAAAGGGAAAATTCGTATAAAAAAAGAAGGAGAAGTATTGCATAATGCCCAGCATACAGATAATGGTATTGTTTTCGAATATGAAACAAGAGGATTGGCTAATGCAGAATATGGTATTTATGCTGCACAGGATATAAAAAATGCAGAACAAACAAATGTTGTGTATAAAAAAGATGCATTTGTCCAAAAATTGGTTACAAATCAAGAGGGATATGCCGAAAGTGATCAATTACCTTTAGGATCTTATTATGTGAAAGAGTTAAAAGCACCACTTGGTTATGTACTATCTGATGAGTTACAATATGTTGATCTTGTGTATAAAGATGAGCAAACACCAATAGTTCAATCAGATATTGTAACCTTTTATAACGAACGTGAAAAAATTGATGTAAAAGCAGTTAAATATGATAAAACAACTAAAAAAGAAATAGAAGGAACAGAAATATCTTTGTATGCAAATCGTGATATTTATAATGTAGATGGAGAAGTTATTGTAAAGGCGAATACATTGATTGAAAAAGTTATGACAGATAAAAATGGAGTAGGAACATTTCTTGCTGATTTACCGTATGATGTAACTCCGACATATGCAGTTATGTTACCTAATGTTGATGATAGTAAAAAAATGAGTGAAATATCTTATATAGAAGGGGATGAAAATGGGTTATATTATGTAATGGAGACAAAAGCACCATTAGGTTATCAGTTAACAAATGAAGATCGTTTTGCATATGTATTTAACTTTGAGAAAGGTAAAGAAAAAAGTAATCCACGCTATGTTTTTGCTTTTTATAATGAGCAAACAGATACTATGATTACAAAACTAGATGAAGATGGAAAGACATTAGCAGGAGCACATTTAGCTATTTATGATCAACATGGTGCAGAAATACAACGTTGGATTTCTACGAATAGTCAACATCATATTTATGGATTACATATTGGAGAAGAGTATACAATAAAAGAGCTAGAAGCTCCAAAAGGATATGTGAAAGGAGAGGATATAGTCTTTAAAGTGAGTAAAGAAGGGATAACGAATGTCGAAGTAAAAAATGAACAGACAAAAGTAAAGATATATAAAGTCGATGCTGAAAATCAACAATCTTTAAAAGGTGCTAAATTTATTTTATATGATGATAAAGGAAAAGAACTTTTAAGTTGGGAAAGTGATGGGAAAGGAAAAATGATAAAAGGATTAGAAGTAGGGAAACGATATACAATAAAAGAAGAGAAGGCACCAAAAGGTTATCAAAAGAGAAAAGATGTAATATTTGTTGTGCGAAATACTCAACAAATACAAGAAATTTATGTGGAAAATGAAAAAGAAATAGTCGTGAAAAGTGTTGATACTTTTGATAATACAAATATTGTTTTGTATCAAGTAGTTTGGCTTGGAACGATTGCTATAATTGGAGGGTTTTTGAAATATCGAAAGAAAGTTAAAAGAAAGTAGAGATAATTATGTTAATATGTGGTAAAATGAAGAAAAGTTATATTAGGAGGGTTTATGAAAACATATATTGGAGTAGATTTAGGCGGTACAAATGTACGTGTTGCTTTAGTTGATGAAACAGGAAAAATCTTACAAATGGAAAAAGAGAAGACAGAAATTGAGAAAGGTTGTGAACATGTAGTAGAAAAAATTATTTCAATGATTGAGCGTTTGGATGGATATAAGCAAAGTGTTGGAATTGGAATGGGGGTACCTAGTCCTGTAGATACTAAATTAGGAACTATGGTTATGGCTACAAATCTTCCAGGGCTTAAAGGCTATCCTTTGGTTGAGAAAATTCAATCTCATTTCCAATTACCAACATTTATGGATAATGATGTAAATGTTGCAGGAATGGGAGAAGCAATTCTTGGAGCAGGTGTGAATAAAGATATTGTATATTATGTAACAATCTCTACAGGTATTGGAGGGGCATTGATTGTGAATGAAAAATTAGTTTCTGGAAAACATGGATATGCGGGAGAAGTTGCGAATATTGTAATCGATAGAAATAGAGAAAAAATAAATCATTTAAATATTGGCGCTGTTGAAAATGAAGCAAGTGGAACTGCATTAACAAGAAAAGGAAAAAACTTGTTTGGTGAGCATATTCAACATGCAGGAGATGTATTTGATCTTGCACGCAATGGTGATAAGTTGGCATTACAACTATGTGATGAAATGGCATATGATATTGCGTTAATGTTTTCTACAATTGCACATGTTGTAGATCCTGATGTATTCATTTTAGGTGGGGGAGTAATGAAGGGAAAAGATGTATTCTTTGATAAATTAAAAACATATTATGAATCTTTGGTACATGAAGGTATGCGCTCTGTACAGTTTCAAGAAGCTTTACTAGAAGAACCAGGTATTGTAGGAGCAGCTATGTTACCAAAATCATATGTGAAATAAAGGGAGTTTCAATATGAAGTTAGAATTGTTAAGACAGTATGCACAGTTAATTGTACAAAATGGTTTACACGTTCAAAAAGGACAGCCAGTGATTATTTATGCAAGTATGTATCAAAATGATATGACTAGACTTTGTGTAGAGGAAGCTTATAAAGCTGGTGCTAGTACTGTAGAAGTATTTTATCATGATGATGAAATAACACGTTTAAAATATACGTATGAATCTTTAGAACAATTATCTAATATTGATGAATGGAAAATACAAAGCAAACATTCCTTATTAAAAAAAGGAGCTTGTGCATTACATTTAATATCAGATGTTCCAGGTGTGTTAAAAGATGTAGATGCTAAAAAAAGAGAAACTGCTAGTATGGCTATGTCGAAAGCTTCAAAGCATATACAAGATTATACAATGTTAAATAAAACACAATGGTGTGTTGCCGCTGTGCCTAATGAGAATTGGGCTTTACAGGTGTTTCCAGAGTTAACAGAAAAAGAAGCTGTAGAAACTTTATGGAAATATATTTTACAATGTGTTCGTGTATATGAAGGTGGCTGTGCGAAACAAGAATGGAAACAGTTAAATGAAGATTTAAAAAGAAGAGAGCAGATATTGAATGCTTATCAATTTGATAAATTGTTGTTTTCCAATATGAAAGGAACAAAACTTGAGGTATCATTGGTAAAAAATCATATTTGGTGTGGAGGTAGTGAGAAAACAATTAATGGAATAGAGTTTCAACCCAATATACCAACGGAGGAAATTTTTACGATGCCTGAGAAAACAGGTGTAAACGGTATTGTATATGCTACACGTCCTTTGTTGTATCAAGGAGTTTTAATTAAAGATTTTTGGTTATCTTTTAAAGATGGTAAGGTAGTTGCTTATGATGCAAAAGAAGGAAAAGATGCATTAACTGCGTTAATTGAATTTGATGAAGGTAGTTGTTATCTTGGAGAAGTTGCGCTAGTACCTAATTCTTCTCCAATTTCTAAAAGTAATATTTTATTTTATAATACGTTATTTGATGAAAATGCTGCTTGTCATCTTGCCTTAGGGGATGCATACCCTACTACTGTGAAGAACGGTGAAAATATGAATGAAACTCAACTAAAAGAGGTGGGTGCTAATCATTCTTTAACACACGTTGATTTTATGTTTGGTAGTAGTGATATGAAAGTAGTAGGAGTATGTGAAGATCAGAGTGAAGTTCTTGTATTTGAGAATGGAGAGTTTGTTGTTTAAAATGTGAAAAAGAGCAGTTAGATGATGATTATCTATCTGCTTTTTTCTTTTCAAATTCTTTTGCTTTCTTATAAAAAGTAGAGTATTTTAAACCGGAGATTTCAATCGCTTCTTTACTTAATAGTTCTCCTTTTTTCCATAAATATAAGATTTCTTCAAAATCATCTGGTAACTGTATTTCAGGTCTTCCAAAGCGTACGCCTCTCATTTTCGCAGCCTTTATTCCTTCTGCTTGTCGTTGATGTATAGTAATACGTTCATTTTCAGCAACAAAAGAGAGTAATTGTAATACAATATCTCCAATTAAAGTACCAATTAAATCTTTACTTTGATCAGTATCCAGTAAAGGCATGTCTAGTATCTTAATATCAGCCTTTTTTTTCTTCGTAATATATTTCCATTCATTTAAAATTTCATTATAATTTCTGCCTAATCGATCAATACTTTTTACAACAAGTAGATCACCTGCACGTAACTTTTTTTTGACAAGGCGATGATAAGCAGGACGATTAAAGTCCTTTCCGCTTAATTTGTCCATATAAATGTGTTTTTTATCAATTCCAAATTCTAGTAATTCGACATATTGTCTTGCTTCATTTTGATCTTGACTAGATACACGAACATATCCGTAAGTAATTTTCATAAAGATTTCTCCTTTCCGAAAAATTATACTAAATTTTGGTAAAATGAGCGAATACAAAATTTTCCATTTGTTTTTTATACTTGTTATGTGAATTTAGCATTTGATAAAAAAAGATAGGATAAGAATTATTGACAGATAAGGAAGAATAGTGTATAAATTAATTAGAAAACGTTGAAGAGGACATGAAGCAGATACTTTGATGTAGAGAGAAAAGCGGTTGGTGAAAGCTTTTTGAAAAGGTTTGTATTTACTACCTCGGAGTTGCCCCTGAAAAGGTGTGCCGTTTCCTTGCGTTATAAGGGATAAAGTGTCTTGTAAAATATTTTATAAGAAACAAAGGTGGTACCGCGTAAGATTAACGTCCTTTGATGTTAATCTTTTTTTATGTAGAAAGGAAGTAGATTATGATTGATATTAAAGAACATGAAACACTGAGTGTGTTGAATCACTCTTGTGCACATATGATGGCACAGGCTGTAAAACGTTTATATCCACAAGCAAAATTTTGGGTAGGACCAGTTATTAGTGAAGGTTTTTACTATGACATTGATTTAGGAGATGAAGTCATTCGTGATGAAGATCTAGCAAAAATCGAAAAAGAGATGAAAAAAATTGCGAAAGATGGAAAACGTATTGTACGTAAAGAGATCACAAAAGAAGAAGCAATGGAAATGTTTGGTGATGATCTTTATAAAATGGATTTAATTAAAGATTTAGAAGATGGTACAATTACTTGTTATCAACAAGGTGAATTTATTGATTTATGTCGTGGACCTCACGTAGATACTGTAAAACAGTTAAAAAACTTTAAGCTATTAAAACATTCTGGTGCATACTGGAAAGGTGATGCGAACAACAAAATGTTACAACGTATTTATGGAGTATGTTTTGAAACTGCTGAACAATTAGAAGAACATCTACATATGTTAGAAGAAGCGAAAAAACGTGATCATAAAAAAATCGGTCGTGAATTAGGCTTATTTATGATGAGTGAATATGCTCCAGGGATGCCATTTTTCTTACCAAATGGAATGATCATTCGTAATTTATTAGAAAACTTTTGGTATGAAGAACATACAAAAGAAGGATATCAATTCATTAAAACACCTATTATGATGAGTAAAGAATTATGGGAAGTGAGTGGACATTGGGCAAATTATCGTGAAAATATGTATACAACAATGGTAGACGATCGTGAATTTGCAATCAAACCAATGAACTGTCCAGGAGCAATGCTTGTGTTTAAAAATGGGTTACATTCTTATAAAGATATGCCACTTCGTATCGGTGAATTAGGGCAAGTACATCGTCATGAAGCAAGTGGGGCATTGAATGGATTATTCCGTGTTCGTACATTTACACAAGATGATGCGCATATTTTTATGAGACCAGATCAAATTGAAAGTGAAGTAAAAGAGTTAATTCGTTTTATCGATAGAGTATATTCTATTTTTGGATTATCTTACCGTATTGAACTTTCTACAAGACCTGAAGAAAAGTACATTGGTGACTTAGCTATTTGGGAAGAAAGCGAAAAAGCATTGGCAGCAGCTTGTACAAGCGCGGGTAAAGAATATAAAGTAAATCCAGGAGATGGAGCGTTTTATGGTCCAAAATTAGATTTCCATATTAAAGATTCTCTAGGAAGAGAGTGGCAATGTGGAACGATTCAACTAGATATGAACTTACCTGAGAGATTTGATGTAAGTTACGTTGAAAAAGATGGAACGAAAGTTCGTCCAGTTATGTTACACCGTGTTATTTTTGGTTCCATTGAGCGTTTTATTGGTATTTTAATTGAACATTTCGCAGGACATTTCCCAACATGGTTAGCACCTCAACAAGTTGCAGTTGTACCTGTTCACTTTGAAAAACATGCATCTTATGCAGAAGAAGTAAATGCAGCATTAGAAGCAGTTGGTATTCGTAGTAAAGTAGATGCTCGTAATGAGAAGTTAGGATATCGTATTCGTGAAGCACAATTAGCAAAAATTCCGTATCAATTAGTATTAGGTGATGGTGAAGTAGAGAATAAAACTGTAACAATTCGTCGAGCACAGTCTAAAGATTCTACTACTATGCCATTAGACGAATTTGTCGCAATGATTCAGAAAGTAGTAAATGAGAAAGCTTTATGAGAATATTAAAGGGTATATGGATTGCGATTTTATCAATTAGTTTAATCGCTTGTACAAAAGAAAATGAAAATCAGAAGGTAAGTATCTTAGTACCACAAGGTGCCCCAGCATTGGCTTTATTAGGGCTGTATGATCATGAAAATGTTACAATTGACACAGTATCTGGATCTGATGCGATACAAGCAGAATTATCTAAAAAAGATACGAATTATGATATAATAGTTGCACCTATCAATATGGGGGCGATGTTAATACAAAAAAATCAAACGCAATTTTTATTAGATCGTGTTGTAACATGGGGGAATTTATATATTGTTGCAAGTAGTGAAGATGCATTAACGAAAGGAAATACATTTGCTGCATTTGGAGAAAATGCTGTACCGCAAAAAGTATTAAATAGTAGTATAGATATGAGTGAATTATCTAATAACATTACATATTATCCTTCTGCAAATGAAGTTTCAGCAGCTTTATTAGCAAAAAAAGCAGATGCAGGATTATTAGCAGAACCAGCAGTTACTGCAACGATTGCAAAGGCAAAAAAGCAAGGTATTTCTCTTTCTGTCGTGAAAGATTTACAACAAGAGTATCAAACGAAACAATCTAGTACGAATTACGGTTATCCTCAAGCGGCCTTATTTGTGAAAAAAGATAGTGTGGAAAAAGTACAATCTTATTTAGAAGATACGCAAGAGTTTATGAGTACATTAGATGTTAAAAAGGTGTCTGATTATGTTTCTAAAATTGGTGAGAAGACATTAGGAGTTCCTAGTGGTGAAATTGCGCAGGCATCTTGGAAACGTCAAAATATTCATATTGTAAAAGCAAGTGAAGTAAAAGATGATATTGCAGTATTTTTAAAAACATTTCATATTGATCTTTCAAGTGAAGCTTATACAAAATAATTGGTATATTCTTCGTCATTTTGACATATGTTGAAATGACGAAGTTTTTATTTTGGAAATAAAAATTTTTTTGTCTTTTTTTAGCATCTCTATTGTCAATACTGTTAACTTGAGTATAATAATACTTGTTAGCAATACTATTATTTAAGTGCTAAAATATAAGGAGGAATGAATCATGTTAAGACCTTTACACGATAATGTGTTATTAGAAAAAGAAGAATGTGGAAAAGAAGTTACAACAGCTAGTGGAATTATTTTACAAGAAAAAGATCAGCATTCACTTCACTATGCAAAAGTTGTTGCAGTTGGTCCAAAATGCAAAGCTGATATTGAAATTAATGATAAAGTGGTTTATAAGCAATATGCAGGAACAACAGTAGAAGTAGATGATAAAGCATATATTTTAGTTGAAGATGAAGATATTTTAGCAGTGTTTACAAAATAATAAGGAGGAATCACGATGGCAAAAGAAGTACGTTTTTCTAAAGATGCGCGCAATGCAATGTTAAAAGGGGTAAATATATTGGCAGATGCAGTAAAAGTAACATTAGGACCGAAAGGAAGAAATGTAGTATTAGAAAAAGAGTTTGGCTCACCACTTATTACAAATGATGGGGTTAGTATTGCAAAAGAAATAGAGTTAGAAGATAAATTTGAAAATATGGGTGCTAAACTTGTTTATGAAGTAGCAAATAAAACGAATGATACAGCAGGTGATGGCACAACAACTGCTACAATTTTAGCACAAAGTATGATTGTGAATGGTTTAAAACAGGTGGAAAAAGGAAGCAATCCAGTTTTAATGCGTGAAGGTATTGAACTTGCTAGTCGTAAAGTAGCACAATACTTATTACAAAAAAGTAGAAAAATTGAGACAAATCAAGACATTGCTAGTGTAGCTTCCATTTCATCTGGTAGTAATGAAATAGGTGAAGTTATTGCTAAGGCTATGGAAAAAGTAGGTCGAAATGGTGTTATTACAGTAGATGAATCTAATGGGTTTGATACGGAGTTAGAAATTAGTGAGGGAATGCAGTACGATAAAGGATATGTGTCTCCTTATATGGTCAGTGATCATGAGAAAATGCAAGCTGTTCTTGAAAATGCATATGTAATGGTAACTGATCAAAAAATTACAAATATTCAAGATGTACTGCCGTTATTGGAACAAGTAGTGCAAGTGAATAAACCGTTATTAATGATAGCGGATGACATTGAAAATGATGTTACTTCTACTTTGGTAGTGAATAAGTTACGTGGAACATTTAATGTAGTCGCAACAAAAGCACCAGGGTTTGGTGATAGCCAAAAAGAATTATTAAAAGATATAGCGATATTAACAGGTGCAACATTTTATTCAAAGGATCTAAATATGCAATTAAAAGATATGACTTTAGATGAATTAGGGTCTGTAAAAAAAGCAGTTATTACAAAAGATCATACAATGATGATTGGAAATTCTCAAGATCATCACCAAATTGATAAGAGAATCCAGGAATTGAAAGCACAAATGGAACAATGTACAAATGATTATGATAAAAAACGTTATGCAGAGCGTTTAGGAAAATTAAGTACAGGTGTAGCTATTATTAAAGTAGGGGCAACAACAGAAAGTGAGTTAAAAGAAAAGAAATTACGTATCGAAGATGCGTTAAATGCAACACGTGCAGCAGTGAGTGAAGGGATTGTAATTGGTGGAGGAGCTGCATTAGTAGAAGCATATGTAGCTTTAAAAGATGATGTAAAATCGGATGTCGTAGATGTACAAAAAGGAATAAAGGTTGTGATGGATGCCTTATTAGCACCAATTTCACAAATTGCAGAAAATGCTGGATATCATGCGGAAGATATTGTGGAACTACAGAAAAAAGCACAAAATGATACAGGGTTCGATGCGAAATATGGAGAATGGGTGAATATGTTTGATAAAGGTATTATAGATCCAACGAAAGTTACAAGAAGTGCATTATTAAATGCTGCTAGTATTTCTGGTTTATTCCTAACTACAGAAGCAGGTGTAGCTTCTATTAAGGACAAAGAAGATATCATGCCTACGATGCCACAACCTGGCATGTTTTAAATTCAATAGTCTCTTTGTAGAAATTTCTACAAAGAGATTTTATGTTTTTATTTATAAAAATTGCATATTTTAAGAAAATTTAATGAAAATGTCTTTTTATAAGCTTATTTTTATGTTAGAATACAAGTAAATGTATAGGAGGTATGCCATATGAGCATCGGGCAGAAAATTAAAGAATTTATTGCACCAATGGATGAAGATGGTGTGTTAGAAGTTGAGCAGGAAGAAGAAACACCTTCAATTTCTGCATATGAACAGCCAAAATCGAAAACGATCAACCGTTTGCCAGGTGATACAAAAATGGTATTGTTTGAACCAAGATCATTTAATGAAGCAGAAGAAGTGGCAAAAAGGCTAAAAGAAAATAAAGCGGCAGTAATTAACTTACATAAATTACAAAGAGATTATGCACAAAGAACAATTGATTTTTTAACAGGTGTTATTTTTGCTTTGGATGGAACGATTCAAAAAATTGGACATAATGTTATATTATGTGCACCAAAAAATGTTGCAGTACACGGTGAAATTAGCTTAGAAGCAGATGAGGACTAAGTGAAATATAACCAAAAGTACGTAAAGGATAACGAAGAATTCGTTAAAAGAATCTATGATCAAATGGATTTAATGGAAAGAAGGAAACGAATGATTGTTACTCCTTTTTTTTCTATTGAACATGCTAATTTATGTGAAAGTTTATTACAAAATAAAATTTATTATGAGAAATCGGGTGGATATGAGCATGCTGAACGTGTAAGGTTTGCATTGAAACCATATGAAGATGATGAAGCTAAATTTGATATTGTATGTTTAAAAGCGACATATGTTAATAAGTTTGGTGCATTAACACATCGTGATGTTTTAGGCGCAATTTTACATCTTGGTTTAGAAAGAGAAAAAATTGGAGATATTATAGTTGAAAATGAAAATATTTATGTATTCATAGAAAAAGATATCGAAAATTATATAATTTGTAATTTAACGAAAATAAAGCGTAGTAATGTACATTTTAAAGTATATTCAGGAGTTGTGGAAAAGCAAATACATATCAAGTATCAAACAAAAATAGTCGCTAGTTTGCGTTTGGATGTTATCGTTGCATCAATTGGAAATATCTCAAGAAAGCAAGCACAAATTCTAATTAAAGAAGGATGTGTAAAAGTTAATCATATTTCTCTTGAAGAAACATCATATTTATGCGATAATAATAGTGCTATTTCAATTCGAGGTTATGGACGTTTTCATTTTAAAGGTATTGTAAAACAAACAAAAAAAGATCGTTTTGTAATCGAAGTTGGAGCGTATCAGTAGATAGGGTGAGAGAATGGACAAGCGAGTATTTGATACTATGAAGAATGGATACAATCGCTATCAAGTTGACGATTATCTGCAGACACAGAAACTCCTGCTTGATTCTTTGCAGAAAAAGCTTGATAAGGAAATACGTATCAACGAAGAGCTAACAAAAGAATTAGAGGAATTGAAAAAAAATTACGAGGAGGTTAATCATAATCTTCAAGTAAAAGAAATGGCAGCTAGTGAAATGACAAGAATGGCGATGAAAGAAGCAAATATGATTGTTGATACAGCGAATCAAAATGCAGATGCAATTGTAAAAGAAGCTTTAATGATGGCAAGAGGAATTTTGTTAGATGTAAGTCGTATTGGGAATGAAGCAAGTGATATGAAAGAGAATATGCAAGATGAGTTACAACGTATTGTAGAGGCTCTTAATCGCTTTGAAACACCGATTATTCCAGATTTAGATTTATTAAAAAAAGAATTTTAAAAAGCAATGAAAAAGACATGCTCCCTTTTAGGAAATTACAGAGAGCAGACGGTTGGTGGAAAGTCTGTATAGAGCAAAAGAGGAGATATCACTTTGGAGCTGATGATTTGAAATTAGTAGAATCATTCGATACACTTATCGTTAAAAGTAGAGTGCTTCATACTTGTGTGAAGAACTAAGGTGGTACCACGTTAAGCGTCCTTAGAAATGGCGCTTTTTTTTATGGGAAAAGGAGGAAATAGGATGGAGTATAAAGATACGTTATTAATGCCAAAAACAGAATTTGAAATGAGAGGAAAACTACCTACAAAAGAACCAGGGTTTCAAAAACGTTGGTTAGAACAAAACATTTATGAAAAAATGTTAGAAAAAAGAGAAGGCTGTGAAAATTTTGTATTGCATGATGGACCTCCATATGCAAATGGTGATATTCATTTAGGTCACGCATTAAATAAAATTTTAAAAGATGTAATCGTACGTAGTAAATTTATGGATGGATATAAAGTTCCATTTATTCCAGGATGGGATACACATGGATTACCTATTGAAACAGCAATTCAAAAATTAGGACATAATAGAAAAGAAATGGAATTATCTAAATTTCGTGAATTATGTCACAACTATGCATTGGAACAAGTAGAAAGACAAAAAGCTGGATTTTTATCATTAGGTACTGTAGGTGATTATGATCATCCATACATTACACTACAAAAGCAATTTGAAGCACACCAAATTGATGTATTTGCGAAAATGGCATTATCTGGTTTAATTTATCAAGGATTAAAACCAGTATACTGGAGTCCTTCAAGTGAAACAGCATTAGCTGAAGCAGAAATTGAATATAAAGATATTAAATCACCGACTATCTTTGTTAAATTTGCAGTAAAAGATGGAAAAGGTATTTTAGATACAGATTGTTCTTTTGTAATTTGGACAACTACACCATGGACGATTCCGGCAAATTTAGCAATTTGTTTACATCCAGATTTAACATATGCACTTGTACATAGTGAAAAAGGAAAATTAATTGTACTAGAAGAATTAGTAGATGGATTATGGGATAAATTTGGCTTATCTGAA
>CAJFOG010000102.1 GCA_904395785.1 uncultured Eubacterium sp.
CAATTCTTTAAAATCTTCTACTCCTACTGGTACTCTTTTCATCCACACTCTCTCCTTTCCATTTCTTATTATAAATAGTATACCACATCATCTACTCTTAATCTAATATCAAATGACAGAACATACTTCAATAAAAAAGAAGTATGAAAATCATCCTATAACTTAATCCATACTTCCTTAATATTTTCTTTTATTATTCTTCCGCTAATACTACTTCGCTAATACCAGCTACTTCATCCATTAAGATAGCTTCAATACCTTCTTTTAATGTATCCCCAATAGACATACATCCTACACAAGCACCAAGCATTCTTACTTTCACTACACCATCTTCATAAGAGACAAACTCTACATCTCCACCATCTCTTTGAATGTATGGTCTAACCTTCTCAATTACTTCAATAACTTCTTCTTCTTTTGTTTTCATATGTATGCGACCTCTCTAAATAAACTGTGTAAATACATATAAGGCAATAGAAACTACAGCTCCTAATACAATACCACCTACAACTTCTACATATTTATGTCCTAGTACACTCTTAATTCTTTCTTGATAAATCGGATCCATAAACTTTAATCCCTTCAATGTCTCTAGATCACTAATTAACTGTTTTGTTAATTGAATATTCTTTCCTGCATAGTAACGTACATTAGCAGCATCATAAATCACTATAAAACTAAATACAAAAGTAATCGCAAATAGTGCAGAATCAAAACCTTCATTTAATCCAATAGAAATTGTCAATGCAGTTACGGTAGAACTATGTGAGCTTGGAAATCCTCCACTGGAAATACATTGATGTATATCAAATTTTTTTGTTCTTTTATAAAGCACAAACGGCTTCAAAACCTGCGCAATGACATTGGATAACAAAGCTGCAACCAATGGAATAATAGAATGCATGTAAGTATCACCTCAACAACAGAAATCATGCTCTGTAATATATAGTATACCATATTCCCATTATATAAACAATCTTTGTGATAATTCCTTTATAAAATTAAGAAACATTAATAATCACAAATAATACCTTTTATATTATAACTTTCATCGACATCCTAGCTACCTTCTCTATTATGAATCACACCTTCTTTATATATACGATATTTCGATAAAAAAACATCAAATAGACATACGCTAATTTGATGTTTTCTCTTTGCGCAATCAATATTTTATAAATGATCTTTTTTATATGCTTCATATAAATTAGAAGTACTTCCACAACTATGACATCCTTTTTTTCCACAACTACTACAATCTTTCTTGCTTGATTTAGTAGCACGTAGTGCAATTACTAATAATACAATAATAATAAAACTAATGATTATATCTGCAAAATGCATAATATCACTTCCTATCTATTTTTATTGTACTACGCTTTTGTTAGTTTGACACTCTAAATGCCTAGCAACAACAAAACATAGGTCCACCACATGCTCCACATAACATATTTAAACATATGATTTGACAACACCAATCACCACTTATAGATGTATATGACTGCTGCATATTACGATAACGCTGACTTCCTTGTTGAAGCTGTGCATATAGTTGACGATATTGTGGATTACTTGGATCCATCTCACAAGCAGTTTTTGCTGCATCCATTGCCGCAATTACATTTCCCATTCCATAATTTGCAATTGCATAAAAATAATACCAAGTCGCATCTTTATTAGAAATTGTTTGTAATAACTGATATGCCGCAACATATTGCCCCATATTCAAATACTGCATAATTGTCTGATATACTTGCATATTATCACCATTTGATTGATACGAATACTGTTGATAACCATTTGTATAAGAACTACCATGTTTTTTCATTTGTAATGCTTGTTCATAAGCATTTTGTATTTTCTTAAACATTTCTTGCGCATTCGCTTCTTTATTCACATCAGGATGATATTTTTTCGCAAGTTTTCGATATGCTTTTTTTATCTCTTCTTCACTTGCATCACGTGATACACCAAGGATTGTATAAGGATCATCTCTCATTTTGTTCATCTCTTTTCTTTTTTATCTCCATATATTTTGTCCAAACACCTGCATACATAATATTATTTAAAATATCAATATATGAGATTAAAGGTAAAAACTCAAAAGCTTGCGCACTTTGTGCCATTATTGACTCTAGCACAGTATAGTACCAATCTTCAAAATCTTCTTTTTGTATATATTGTTTTAAAGGATTAAAACATCCTTTTTTCTCATCATGTTTGATATCTTCATACGCATCCATTAAATAAATAAAACGTCCAAGATAATCTCCCAATTGATGCAAGGATGCTTTCCATTCATCATTACGATATGAAAAAATCTCCGCAACAAATGCACCACTACATTTACTTAGTGCATCTAAATCCATATTATTTTCTTTTTCCAATGCTTCACTTTGCCGTAATGCATTTTTAATTGCATCACATTTTGCAGGATAACGCTGATATACTTTTTCATATTGCTTCTTTAGTGCATATTGAAATACTCTTGCTTTATAAGAGTTCTCATCTTTCACATCATCTTCACACTTTAAATATGTCAATACAATCGTCATATCTGCTGCATATTCTAAATACTCATTTTGAATTAGTTTTTTCTTTTGTGTTGGATGAATAAAACAACGATACGTATATTCTGCTTGTTCTCCTTCATATAAACTCGTTAATAGAATTGCCAAAAATACCATATCATAATTTAATGTAAACTGGCTAATTCTATGAAATCTTCGTTTCAATGTTTGACATAAACTACAATAAAACGAACTATATACTTCATAATCTTTTATTTTTAATTCTGGCTTATTTACCACAACATATCCAAACATGACTTTTCACCTATATCATTTTTAGTTTACCGTTTTCTCTTAAAAAATGCAATATTTCCCAAGAAATAACACGGTTTTCCATATTTCATCAAAACATACAAAAAGGTGGATATTTCACCACCTTTTAAAAGTATTAATCTTGTGCTGAAATTATACTTACTTCATACATTCCATCTACAACTTCTACTTTTACAATATCATCTTTTGATGCATTACCTTCAATCATTTTACGTGCGATTAATGTTTCAATATTGCGTTGAATGTATCGTTTCATTGGTCTTGCCCCAAATACTGGATCTACACCTTGAGATGCAATCATACGATATACTTCTTCACTGACTTGTAATCCAATATCTTTTTTCGCAAGACGTTGTTGTAACTCATTCATAAATTTATGAGCAATTTTACTTAACATATCATCATCTAATGCATGGAATACAACAATTTCATCAATACGATTAATAAATTCTGGTTTAAAATATTGTTTTACTTCTTTCATATAGTTCTCATATTGATTATCTTTTTCAAATGCATATTGACTACCTAAATTACTTGTCATAATCAATAATGTATTTTTAAAGTCAACTGTTACACCTTTACTATCGGTAATACGACCATCATCTAAAATTTGTAACATCACATTAAATACATCAGGATGTGCTTTTTCCACTTCATCAAATAATACGATAGAATAAGGATTTCTTCTAACGGCTTCTGTTAATTGTCCTCCACTTTCATATCCTACATATCCTGGAGGCGCTCCAATTAAACGAGAGACACTATGTTTCTCCATATATTCACTCATATCAATACGAATAATATGTGATTCATCATCAAATAGTTGCTGTGCTAATGCTTTTGCCACTTCTGTTTTTCCAACACCTGTAGGACCTAGGAATAAGAAGCTTCCAATTGGTTTATTTTCATCTTGAATTTGGGCTTTACTACGTAAAATTGCATCGCTTACAAGTTGTAAAGCTTCATCTTGTCCAACAACACGTTTACGTAAAGCGTCTTGAAGATGTAATAATTTTTGACGCTCACTTTCCACAAGACGTGCTACTTCCACACCTGTCCAACGAGATACTATTTTCGCAATCATTTCCTCATTTACAGTTTCTTGGATTAATGTATCATCCCCACGATGCTTTTGCATAGCATCTTGAATTTGTTTTTCTAATGCTGGAATTGTTGCATATTGTAATTTTGCTGCTTCTTCATAACGAGCTTCATTTTGTGCTTGTTCCAAAGCTAATTTTGCTTTTTCTAATTGTATACGTGCTTGTTTATCTTCATCAAGTTCTGCTTTTTCATCTTCCCATTTTGTATACAATACATCTTTTTCTGCACGTAATTGTTCTAATTCTTTCTCGATATCTTGTCTTCGATTAATCGCTTTTTTATCTTCTTCTTTTTTCAATGCAGTGGCTTCAATTTCTAACTGCATAATTTTACGTTGCAATTCATCTAATTCTAAAGGCATGGATTCCATTTCAACACGTAATGTCGCACAAGCTTCATCAACTAAATCAATTGCTTTATCTGGTAAGAAACGATCTGTAATATAACGATTAGACATCGTAGCAGCTGCAAGTAGCGCTTCATCTAAAATCTTCACTCCATGATAAGATTCAAAACGATCTTTTAATCCACGTAATATACTAATGGTATCTTCTACTGTTGGTTCTTGTACCATAACTTTTTGAAAACGTCTCTCTAATGCAGCATCTTTTTCAATATATTGACGATATTCATTAAATGTTGTTGCCCCAATACAGCGCAATTCTCCACGTGCTAACATTGGTTTCAACATATTTCCTGCATCCATACTACCTTCTGTTTTTCCAGCTCCTACTAAATTATGGATCTCATCAATAAATAAAATAATGTCACCATCTGCTGCTTTTACTTCTTCTAAAATTGCTTTTAAACGCTCTTCAAATTCACCACGATATTTTGCACCTGCAATTAAAGAACCCATATCTAACTCCATAAGTTTTTTATCTTTTAAACTACTTGGAACATCACCTTTCATAATTCTCCAAGCAATCCCTTCCACAACAGCAGTTTTCCCTACACCAGGCTCTCCTATTAATACAGGATTATTTTTTGTTTTACGAGATAAGATTTGAATAACACGACGAATTTCATCATCACGTCCTATAATTGGATCAATCTTACCACTTTTTACTTCTTCAACTAAATCTCTTCCATATTTACTTAATGCTTCTACATTGCTTTCAGCTTGAGGACTATCCATCTTTTTACCCCCTCTTCGTTTTAATTCTTCTTCTTTACATTCATTTTCTTTTAATTGAAAATGTTTTACCAATTGTTTCGCAATATATGATTTACTAAACATCAATGCAATAAATACACTCGCAACACTTAAATAACTTTCCTGAACAGATGCACTCCATTCTTCTGCTTTTTGAAATGCTTTCATTGCTTCATTACTAAATTGAGGTTGTGTATTTCCATTAGAAACACGTGCTACTCGATTCATTTCTTCATCTATCATAGTAAGTGCTGTTTGTTTATCTAATTGTAGACGCTTAAACAAACCATCTAATGCATCATTTTCAAAGATTGCCTTTAATAATTGAATAGTATCAATTGTTGGATGTTGATAACTTTTACATATCTCAATAGCTTGCATAATCACTTCTTGAAGTTTTTCGCTCATTTTCTCAAAATTCATATCCATCACTCCTTTAGCACTCTATATCTTTAATTGCTAATTGTATTATATCACATTTTTTAGCACTGTCAATAATAGAGTGCTAAAAAATTAAATTTTTATTTTTGTTTCAATTTATAACCACTATATATTATTCCCCTACCTCTTTTTACTTAAACATATTACAATGAATTCTTAAATAAAAAATTAAAAAGACTGTTTTCACAGCCATTAGATGAACATTCCATAAAAATTGTCTATCTTACCTTTTCAATCGCAATAATATACGGTGCATTCTTTTTATTATGCATTTTCAAATATAAAACACTATAATATTTACTACTTAATGTTTGCGTCCATGTATCAAAATACAAACTTTCTTGTACTCCTTGCTCATGACCTGGATATAATACTAATACCAAGCATCCATGTTTTTGTAGTAAAGATAATGCTTGTTCTACTGCTTGTTTACTTGTAACTAGTTGTGTTGTAATACTAGCATCTCCTTTTGGTAAATAACCAAAATTAAATACTCCTATATCAAAGCTTTCTATGTATTGTTTACAATGTTCATGACCATCTAAAATACACATTACTTTTTGATTTACACCACACTCTTGTAACTTTTGTTTTGTTTGTTGAAGTGCATCTTGTTGAATATCAAACGCAAATACTTGTTGTACATGCTTATTTTGCGCAAAAAACAAGGTATCATATCCTTGTCCCATTGTAAAATCTACTGCTATACAATTATCTTTGATATATGATTGCAATATATCATGTGCTATATCTACTACCTTTTTCATTTCATCACCTATTATTCCTATCATTTCTATTATATAATAAACTAGAGGTAATGACTATGAAAATAACACTCCCTACTTATCTTATAAAAATTATGAAAATTCTAGAAAATGCCAATGAAGAAGTTTATCTTGTTGGTGGTTTTGTGCGTGATATGGTGATGCATAAACCTTGTCATGATTATGACTTAACAACTTCTGCTCATCCAGATAAAATGATTCAACTTTTTCAAAGCCTTGGATATTCACTTATCTTGACAGGAAAACAACATGGAACAATTATAATACAAATAAATAATAAATTGATTGAAATTACTACATATCGGATAGAATTAAATTATAAAAATTATCGTTCTCCTGATACAATTATATTTGCTGATAATATATATGAGGACTTAAAAAGAAGAGACTTTACAATAAATGCAATGGCATATCATCCACTTCATGGTATTATTGACCCATTTCAAGGCCAAACAGATATAAAGCATCAAATAATAAAAGCTGTAGGAGATCCTTTTTTACGCTTACAAGAAGATGCGTTACGCATATTAAGAGCAATTCGCTTTGAATGTTGTTTTTCTTTTAGAATTGAAATCCAGACCACACAAGCCATCATACAATATGCACATTTACTTACACATATTTCTAAAGAGAGAATCCAACAAGAATTTTATAAAATGCTTACTAGCCCTCAACAAGACTTCATACAGTTACTGAATTACTATCATGTACTACCTTACATCTTCACACCATTTTCTAATACACTTACACATCAAGTAATACAACAAATTGACCATATACTTAATAGAAGTATTCACCAATCATTTTTGATTCGTTTTACTACCATCTTATATGGATTACTTCCTTATCATTCAATGGATACTATGATTCTTTACTTACAAGAAATGAAATATTCTAAAAAATCAATTCAGCATATAAAAACAATTCTAACGTATCATACATATGATATACATTCTATTTCTGCATTACGTAAACTACTATTTATGAACCTTAATGAATTCTCTGTTGTGGAAGATATTATTCATTTCCAATATGTTATACAGACAATTAGCCTACATAAATATCAAAATTCACTATCCTTATTTAACACTATAAAACAAAATAACGATATATTTTATAAATCAGATTTAGCAATCAATGGACATGATTTATTAGCTTTTGGTTATCATGGTAAACAAATTCATGATGTACTTCAGTTTTTATACGAGCTTGTTATAGAAAATCCTTCCTTAAATACTCGACAATCTTTATTATCTTATATATCCAATCATCTAAATTAAAAAAGGAAGAATTCACTTCCTTTCATAGTCTTATGATGTTAACCATAATCGTTTTAAATCGCTACACAGCATATCAATAAATTTAACATCTAACTCAGCTAAGATACAAGCATCATATCCACTATATTTATTCTGAATACTGACAATCTTATGTAGCTGTTTATGATCCTCTACTCGAACAGCTGCTTTTTTTAAAATATCACGACAAAGCAATATTGGACGATCATATATCATAGTAATATCCATATCCTCTTCACCATTTATTAATTGTAACGCTGTTTCATTTAAACATTCAAACAGACGGACTGCATAATTATGCATGTAAAAACCTGTCATATTCTTAACCTACCTTTCTTACCACTTATAGTGTATCCTATATTCTTACATTATTTATGTAAGAATATAAAAATAATAAAAAAAGTTGAAAAATATTAATTGCTTCATATTTTAATAATATTGAAAAGGAAAAAGGGCTGTAACAAAATGACCTTTATAAAAGCATTCTGCTACAGTATATAAGTAATTATTATCATATACACAATTAAAACATCTCAATCCGCTTATGAGATGTAATCATTCTTTAATTCTATATTATAGATTTCTTTAAAAAATAATATTATCTGTAAAAAAATTATTCTTAATAATTCGCTTTGTAATTATATATTTTAGTCCATAATCTGATGATAATAAGAAAGCCTATGCTTATCTAACTGATTACATAGGCTTTTTTCTGTTTAGAGCTTATTTTTATTTCGTTACAACCTCTTTTTCTTTATATGTTTCCACACACATACTCTTTACTCCACAATTAGGACAAGTAAGTTTTCTTAAAGTTGGCGTATGCTTTGCCCAGAAAGCTTCTTTAAATTTAGGTTGAAACACTTGATGACATTGTGGACAAATATAAGCAACCCTTTGAAAATAAAATTTAGATAGCCAAATAGCATATGGTATGATAAGAATAGCCCATAAAAGTGTAGGCCACCATATTCCTTTCATAATCCAAAGAAATATAGATCCCCATTGCAATATTCCAAACGGTATTCCTGATATAATCATAAGAGTACGCAAACGTTTTAAGTTGTTTTTATTTTTCATTGTATAAGCTATGTCATACATAGAGTCAATCGAGAAATCATTTGTACTTTTTAATTCTTTCTGTATCCCAGCAAGTATCTTTAATTTTTCTTGATATTCTTTCATCTCCTCTAATAAAATCTTTTTTTGTTGTTCCAACAAAACTAATACTGTACTACTAGGATCTTCTTCTGAAAAAAGCTCTTTTATACTATTAATGGATATACCAGCATTTCGCAAAAAGCAAATAACTTTCATACGCTTTACATCTTCTTCTGTATATAAACGTCGTCCTCCTTGCGATACTTCACTAGGCACAAGAATATTTCTAGTATCATAATATTGTACAGTTCTAACTGTTATCCCACAAAGCTTTGCGACTTCTCCTGTTGTATACTTAGACATAGCTTTCACCTCCTTACGCTGCTTATTCTACATCATTACGCAGCGTCACAAGCAATACCCTACGCAAGGGGATTTTTCAAAATACATAAAATGTTTATCTTTCATCAGCCATGCAATGTTTAAGCCGCTTATAGTCCGCACTATAGACGGCTCAAACATCCTATTCGGAAACGAAAATTACAGCGGTTTTATCATCGCATTACAAGGAAACCGGCACAACGATGCCCTTAGCTTATTCAAACAACTGACCTTCTTGTTTCATTCTTTTGCGTTTTCTTAGTAGCTTAATACAGCCAAAGGTTCCCAAAATTCCAATAGCAAGATTTATAAAACCTAAATAATTCACCAAACTGGAAAGATTGATAGCCAAAAATACATTATTTATACCAACAATACAGTTTGCGACTGTAATTAACGCAATAAATTTATGCGAGATGCTTTGTCAGAAAACAATTCAAATTCTCCATCTGCTGCTTTTTTGCGAAAAAATACCCAGCGGGTAAACGATCCAATATGCTCTGCTTCCGTTGTTTCAAGAAATTCAATATACTTTTTGTTTTCGGGATGACAGGGTATTTTATCCAAAAGCTACATACATATTCTATATTCACCGGGTTCACAATCCTCAAATTCGTATTTGCAAAAACCGACAGATACAAGACATAATCCTTTCGTAGCCATTTCATTAAGCCACTTTTCTTCTTTATCAAATTCCCAAACCCAAAATAACTTATGTATCGTTTGTCTCATTTACTTAACCTCTAATATGCGATTTCCATTTTCGATAAGCTCACGCAATCGGATCAGTTCTATCTCAAGTGTCTGCTTGCCTTGCTCGGTGATCTGATATTCTTTTTTTCTACTGTCTTTTTCGGCGGGTAGAGAAACTATCCAACCTTTTTCAAGAA
>CAJFOG010000103.1 GCA_904395785.1 uncultured Eubacterium sp.
AAACGAAATGAAAAACTCAAGAATAGCTGATAAATAAAGGCTTTTCTTGAGTTTTTAACGTTATGAAGTGTCAAAGATGGGAGTATACCATATTTATCAAACAAATGAATAATATTTCACTACTCACCTTTTCCTATATGTAACATATACTATTATGTAGGGGTGAAAAAATGAAAAAACATGTAGCAATTGTTGGAGCAACAGGAGCTGTTGGCCAAGAGATGATAAAAGTTCTTTTAGAACGCAACTTCCCATATCAAACATTACGTTTGTTCGCAAGTAAACAAAGTGCTGGAAAAAAACTTACGATTCATAACCAAAACTTTATAGTAGAAGAATTCCATGATCATTGTTTAAATAATATTGATATTGTTTTTGGAGCAACTGATGCTTTGGTTGCGAAAGATATTGCAAAACAAACAAAACTAAACCATGCACTTTTTATTGATAATAGTTCTGCATTTCGTTTAGATGAAGATGTACCTTTAATTATTCCTGAAGTAAATAGTTCAGACTTTCTTACTCATCAAGGAATCATTGCTAACCCAAATTGTGCTACAATCATCGCATTAACTGCATTACAACCATTACATGCATACGCTAACATTCAAAGACTTATCGTTTCCACCTATCAAGCAGTCAGTGGAGCTGGTATTTATGGCATTCAAGAACTTCAACAACAAATTGAAAATATAGCTCATCAACATCCTATACAGATACAACATTTTCCTTGCCAAATCGCATACAATTTAATTCCTCAAATAGGTTCATTTCATGACAGTGGATATAGTGAAGAAGAAATAAAGTTAGAAAAGGAAAGTAAGAAAATTTTACATGATCCTTCACTACTTGTAAATTGTACATGTGTTAGAGTACCTGTAATTCGTTCCCATTCAGAATCAATTTATGTTGAATTTAAACAACCTATTGATGTGCATACAGCAAAACAATTACTACAACAAGGAAACGGTGTAAGATTCATAGATCAAAATGACAATACAAAATATCCTACACCTCTTGATACAAGCAATCAAGATTACATCTATGTAGGCCGTATTCGTAAAGACCCAAACCCTTGCGTTCATGCACTATCCTTATGGTGTTGTGGAGATCAACTACGAAAAGGTGCTGCAACTAATGCAATACAAATTGCTGAATTAAGCCTATAATAATAGAAAAGCTTTTTCTTAATTAGGAAAAAGCTTTTCATCATTATTCTATTTCTTCCATTTGCTGTTCTTCTGAAATTTCTTCTTTCACATCATCAATACATAAATGCATAACCTCAGTTAATGCAGTTAATTTTCCCATAATCACACCAAGACCATAACAAATAATGGCATATGCAAAAAATGGTCCTGCACTTGTAAAATATGCAGTTAGAATATTTTGTAATCCTACACTAAGGCCTCCATTTAACGATACTACTTGATATGTCATTGCAATATAAAACACTGCAATTCCTAAGAATATCACTGATACTATATAAAAGAAAACACCAGCAACAGAATATTTTAATGTTTTGTTCATAATGATCACCTTTCTATATATGCTCTATATTATCTACTAAAATCATGTGATTATGATGTGTTTCATATGATATTTTGAAAAACTTATCGCAAAAAATACTTTTTCTCGTCAATTTCATATTTCTAACTAGTATTCTTTTCTAAAATAGTGTATGATATAGTCATTCATGCAAGAGTGGTGGAATGGCAGACACGCTATCTTGAGGGGGTAGTGAGCATATGCTTGTGTGGGTTCGAGTCCCATCTCTTGCACCAATATTTCTAAATAAAGGGTCATTTGATACTATAGTTATAGTTTTAGCATAGTAAAATACCCTTTTTTTATATCATATACTAATATGAAATAGGTGTTATAAAACATTAAAAAATACGAGATTGTTATACATATAATAAATCGTTATTTTTATTATATATAAAAAGGTAAGTGCCAAAAAAGGATACTTACCTTTTCAACTAAATTAAATATTTATACAAAACACATGTCGTTTTAACTTAATTTATTCATAGTAACTTCAAACGTACGAGTTTCACTGTTAAATTCGATTTTTGGTTCATAACCTTGCTTGTTTTCTACTACTTTGACATCCCAATCATGATTTTCCCAACCTGGTTCACTACTGAAATCCCATGTGCAATTCCAATTGCTATTGTTTAAACGAATACTTCCACCATATGGATCCCCATTTCTATACAATTGTACTTTCACAGTATCTTTACTATGGTCTGTTACTTCTGAATCTTGCCATGTTAAATTTACGGCTAATGTGTTAAGATTTTCTTTTTCTTGTTTATTTGTTATTTCAAATGTGTGAGTTTCACTATTAAATCTAATTTCTGGTTTATACCCTTGTTTGTTTTCTACTACTTTAACATCCCATTCATTGTGTTCCCAACCTGGTTCACTACTGAAATCCCATGTACAATTCCAATTGCTATTGTTTAAACGAATACTTCCACCATATGGTGCTCCATTTTTATACAGTTGTACTCTCACAGTATCTTTACTATGATCTGTTTTTTCTAAATCTTGCCATGTTAAATTTACAGTTAATGTGTTTAGGGTTTCTTTTTCTTCAATTATACTTTTTTCTTCTGCTCTCACAAGTCCATCTGTACTATTTGCATGTGCTGTACTAAGACTTGCAACACCGCTACATAATAATGCTCCGCATATTAATATATATTTATAACTTTTTGATTTCATTATATACTCCTAATATACTATAAATGACCATCTTACAGCCATTCTATATAATATATCTTATCCTTTCTATCAATCTAATAACCGGATTGATTACGGTATTAATATCAGATAAAACTTCCCCAAAATAAGAAATTCATATAACAATAACTCTAAATACTAAATTTTCACATATAATGTTCTTTTTTATTTAATTCCTTAAATTGGTAATAAAGTTTTTTTGCTTGTCTCCATAATTTATTTAACCTATCACATTAAATATCTTAGACAACTTAATTTACATACCATATCAACTAAATTTCATTGGCCTCCTCCTTTCTCTTTACTATTACATTATAATAAACAGCATGGAATCTTCTCAACATAATAAATATTAATATTCAAAAGACTCTATATCATTTGATAATATAGAGTAATTAAAAAATTTTTTAATTATATAAATTAACAAATAAATTGACCTATCATACTATGCTTTTTAACTATTTAAATACATTATAAATGATTTTAAGCATTAAAAATCTCTACTAGAATGTCATATCAATTACACATACATAAGACATTATTATATAAAAATATGCCTATCTTAAAAAAAGATGACTACTTATGGTACCATCCATAATATTCGTCATCTTTTTCTTTTTGAATCTCTATTTGTTCTATCTTTTTGTCTACTAAATAAAATACTTCCGTTTGAAACATTTGTCTAAAATCTTCAATAGACAATACATATCGTGCTGATTCATTTTGTATTAACACTTTCTCATTACGTATTTGATAGTAAACTTTATGTCCTTTTTGTAATGACACTACAATCGCTTGTTCATTTAAACAAGTAATTGCATCTTCTATTTTCATTTGTTGACTATGCATGTTTTAAGAATGCTACATATCCACGTGTTGCTTCATAAATATCTACTTTAGAAGCAATTTCCCACGGTGCATGCATATTGTGAAGTGCTACCCCACAATCAATTACTTGCATATCATATTGTGCTAAGATATAAGCGATTGTACCACCGCCTCCTTGGTCAACTTTTCCAAGTTCTGCTGTTTGATAAGCTACTTTTTCTTTTTCCATAATATTTCTTAATTCTGCCATATATTCTGCATTAGCATCATTACATCCACCTTTACCACGTGAACCTGTATATTTATTAAACACAATTCCATAACCTAAAAATGCTGTATTTTTCTTTTCAAATGCTGATGGATAGTTAGGATCAAATCCTGCACTTACATCACTACTTAACATCTTAGAATTTTTTAAAGCTCTTCTTAGTTTTAATTCTGAATAATCTTGGTAACGATCCATAACTTCTGCTACTGTATTTTCGAAGAATAATGATTGCATTCCTGTTGCACCAACACTTCCAATTTCTTCTTTATCTACTAATAAACATACACTTGTTTTTTCACATTCTTCCATTTCTAATAATGCCATTAAAGAAGTATATGAACATACACGATCATCATGACCATATCCAATAATCATACTACGATCTAATCCATAATCACGTGCTTTTCCAGCAGGAACTACTTCGATTTCAGCTGATATAAAATCATCTTCTTCTACACCGTACTTTTCCTGTAGTAATGCTAAAATGTTTTTCTTAACTGCTTCTTTTTCTTCACCTTTTACCGGAATACTTCCAACAGTTACATTTAAATCTTCTCCTTCAATGACAACACTAGCTTTCTTTTGCATTTGATCAGCGGATAAATGTACTAATAAATCACTAATGCCAACTACTGGGTCATTCTCATCTTCTCCAATATTAATATTTACTATTGAACCATCTTTTTTCACAAACACACCATGTAATGCTAATGGTAATGTTACCCATTGATACTTTTTAATACCACCATAGTAATGTGTATCTAATAATGCTAATTCACATTCTTCATATAATGGGTTTTGTTTGATATCTAAACGAGGGCTATCAATATGTGCACCTAAAATATTCATTCCCATTTCTAAAGGTTGTTTTCCTATATGAAATAAGACGATTGTTTTTCCCATATTATTCGCATATACTTTATCACCTGGCTGTAATATTTCTTGATTGCGAATCACTTCCTCTAAATCTTTATATCCATGACTTTTTGCCATACGAACTGCTTCATCTACACACTCACGCTCAGTTTTGCAATCTGAAATAAATTTTTTATACCCTTCACTAAATTCAAATACTTTCTTCATTGATTGTTCATCATATTTTTTCCATGCATTTTCTCTCATAATAGTACCTTACCTTTCTTTATTACACTAAGCCTATCTTACTCTTTAATAATTTATTAGATAATGATAGTAATTGCTGGTCATCACTAGAATTAAAAATTCGTATAGATCCTTGACATGTTTGTGTATTTAATAAATTTTTTGTTTGTAAAATGGATTGTACATGCTTTGTTGTTCCATCATTTCCATCAATAATTTTTACTTTATATTGAGTAATATCTTTGATCATTTGTTTAAAATACACAAAATGTGTACAACCTAATACGATACTATCCAATGTCTCCCAACCTTTAATATATGTATTCAAAATTGGCATGACAACATCTTGTTTCATTAATTGGTCTTGTTCTACTAAGCTTACTAATTTAGGACAAGCTACACATTCAATATGATGTTGACCTGCATATGTGGCTGCCATATTTTGAAATTTATCTGCTGTCAATGTAAACTTTGTCGCCAATACTCGAACATTTTGATTAATTTTATCATTTACAGCAACTTTTAATGCTGGTTCCATTCCAATAATTGAAAGATTTGGATAACGTGTTCGTAACTCATCTACACATGCACTGGTTGCTGTATTACATGCAATTACAATTGCTTTTACACCTTGTGAAATTAAAAACTCACATATCCATATACAACGTTCTCTAATCTGATCTTTTCTTTTTTCACCATAAGGTGCATAAGCAGAATCACCATAATAAATATAGTTCTCATTTGGCATTTGATTTACTAACTCTCTTAATACACTAATACCCCCAAGTCCTGAATCAAATACACCAATTGCATCTTCCTGCTTTATCACAAAATCATCCTTCCATTTTAGAACATTTATATTATACCCTTTTTTTTCCTTTCTTTCATCTATGAATCATACTTTTTTCATATTTTTGCATGTTTATTTTATTTCATCATGGGAAAACTATCTATGAGGTGATACCATGAAAGAAGCATCGTATTGGATTGATACAGTAAATAAGACGTATCAATACCCTAGTATAACATCTAATATCGAAACAGATATTTTAATTATTGGTGCAGGTATGACAGGTTTATCTTGTGCATACCATCTTACAAAATATAACAAACAAGTAACAGTTGTAGAAGCTGATACGATAGGGTATGGAGCAAGTGGAAGAAGTACAGGAAAATTAACTGCACAACATGGTCCAATTTATCATATGCTTATTGAATCTATCGGCCTTCAACAAACCAAACTGCATTATCAAGCACAAAAACAAGCACTCTTTGAAATTAAAACTATATGTAAAAAACATTCCATTCCTATTTTTAACAGTGATACGATGCTATATGCAACGACACTACAAGGAAAACAATGCCTACAAGATGAGTATCAAGCATATATTGACTTACAAATTCCTTGTTCATTTATTGATCATGTATCTCATATTCCAAATTGTATAGCAGCTTTAAAGATGCATGGACAAGCTACATTTCACCCTTATCATTTCCTACAAGAACTTTCTTCTATCATTACAAAACAACAAGGTGTAATTTATGAAAACAGCCATGTTTCTCAAGTTTTAAAACAGCCCGATCAAACGTATGCTGTTACTTGTAATGGATATACGATAAAAGCAAATACTGTGATTTGCGCAACACAAGTTCCAATCATTGATCATGGCCATTTATATGTAACAAAAATGCAGTGTGAACAAGAACATATTTATGCAATTTCAAATATGATGATGCCTGTATGTCTACAAATTGATGATCAAAAATACTCTTTTCATACATATGAAAAAACTTTATTATTTGTACATAACAATCACAAAAGTGGAATCCCGTATTCTTCCAATACAATGCCTGGTTATTTAGACTTAAAAGCATGTACACATCATTGGAGTAGTAGTGATTATACAACCATCGATAAACTACCTTTTATTGGTCCAATTGATAAAAACAATCCTCATCTATTATTCGCAAGTGGATACGGTAAATGGGGGAATACAAATGGCTATTTTGCAGGAAAACTATTATGTGATTATGTAATGCAACAACATTCACCATATCATTCTTTATACTCACCTTTTCGTAAATTACCATATTTATCTTCTGCTTATTTAAAAGAAAATATACAAAATATGACAAATTTTTTAAAAGGGCATTTATATTTTTTTGATGAAGAGTTACCACAACCCCTACAAGGAAAAAAGATAAGAAAAAATCATCATACATATGGTGCATATCGAGAAGAAGATGGTACCTTATATATTGTAGATATAACTTGTCCCCATTTAGGATGCATTTGTAATTTTAATGAAATAGATAAAACATGGGACTGTCCTTGTCATGGTTCTCGTTACTCATATAAAGGAGATGTTGTTAAAGGACCTACGACTTCAAAATTAAACACTTATACACAATCTTGTAACCATATTGATCCACATATATTTGAAAAAAGATAGGAAACTTTTTTACGTGCCTATCTTATTTTTTTCTTCTTGAGAAAATAAATAAACCTATTCCTGTTACCCCACATACAATTGCCCAAATAAATTTATGTGTTGTATCCGATGTCATAACAATCCATGAATTTTGCTTTGATTCAGAAGAATCATCTTGTGTTTTATCTGGATATTTTTCTTCAACTATTTGCTCTTGATCTATCTCTTCATGTTCATCATTCATATTGGATTCGTTTTGGGAATCATTTTCATCTGGTTGTTCTATAATTGGCGTAGAAGATTGCGTATATACATTCGTAATAATAAATCCTTTCTTCATATTTCCTTGAATATTACTTTTATAATGTGCTACCTCTATTTCTTTAA
>CAJFOG010000104.1 GCA_904395785.1 uncultured Eubacterium sp.
TAACGCAGATATACCAGCTGATGCAGCAACTGATTTTAACTGTTTATCTTTTGCTTTTAATGCGACCGCAAAGCATGCACCAGATTCCGAAATATTATGTGCTAATGATGCAGGTAGATACATCATTTCATATCCTAATTTTCCATAAGTAGATACTGCATAAGGAACCATTGCCTTGTGCATTCCTGTCGCAATCATAAAAGGTAAAATACCAGCTAAAATAGCCATTCCTACAAATCCTAATTTATCATACAAGAATAAAATTGCTGTTGTTAAATATTCACCTAAAGTAAATCCTAATGGACCTAATAACACATAAGCAATTGGAATTGTAATAGCTAAAGATATCATAGGAACAAAAAATACACGAATTGCTTTTGGAGATATTTTATTTAAATATTTTTCTAATATACCTAAAAACAATACAGTTAAAATAGCAGGAAATACTTGTGAATGATAAGCAACATTTTTTACTGTAAAGCCTAAGATAGATACACCATCACTCAATAAAGTAATATTTGCTGGCAGTATCAAAACTCCTGCTGCCACTAATGCTACTAACTTATTCGTATTCATTTTTGTCGCAGTTGTAATAGCGACCATCAATGGTAAAAAGTAGAATGTCGCATCACTAATAGACATTAAAATCGTATAAAGACCCTCAGAAGTTGAAACTAGATGAAATGTTGATAATAATACCAATACAGCTTTCAATACCCCTGCACCTGCAATTGCAGGTACTAATGGCTGAAAAATACCAACAATATACTCTAATATAATCGTTGAGCATTTCTTATCTTCACTTGCTTGTAATACCTCACTTGTTGGATGATATACATTCATAATCGCATCATACATTTCAATAACATTGTTTCCTATAATTACCTGTACTTGTGCATTTAATATAACACCTATAACACCAGATATCGTTTTTAATTTTGCTTCATTTACTAATGTTTTATCTTGTACAGTAAATCTTAATCGTGTAGAACAGTGTTCTACATGCACAATATTTTTTTCTCCACCAATATTGTTTATAATTTCTAAAGCACTTTGTTTATAATCCATGTAAATCTCCTTTCTACTGTCACTCTTTGAAATTGGCCAAAAATCAAAAAAAGCAGAACCATACAAATTATCAAAGAATTAAAAATTTAATTCATTTAGATAAATTGTAAGATCCTGCCTGCTTTACCAGTTACATGTCTTAATACACATTTAGTATATCTTTTTGAAAGCGCTTTGTCAATATAATTTTAAAACTTTTTATTCATCATCATCATAGTTTACAAAGTTTTCTGTTTTCGCATCTGCTATTTTCTTAAATTCTTTTAATAGTGGATGTTGTTTCACACTTTGTAAATCACTACTTATAACATAACTAATCAACTGTACAAATGGTAAATAAATAAAGGATAAAAACTCTGTATCTATTTCCATATCCATATACAATACATGTTTATCTTGCGCATACAATTTATGATTACTAATCATAAATGTATGATTTGTTACTTTTTTTGTAGCCTCATATATTTGAGAAATACGAGATGAAGCTTCATCATTTGTATCAAAAATAAAAACTGTATAATTTGGAGTTAATTGTAAGTTAGGACCATGAATATACTCTTCTATTTCATACGCAAAACTAGGTATATGAATCGTTTCTCCTATTTTTAACGCCCCTTCAAGCGCTACTCCATAACTTCCTCCAGCTCCACAACAATAACTAATTCTCATAGAACTTAAATCTTGATAATGTTCTTGAATAAATGCATATGTTTTTTCTTTAACTTGTTTTTGATATAAAATTGCTTGTTTTATTTTTGATAAATAGTTTGTTTTTTGATCTGGTACAAAACGTATTGTCCATAAGAATAAAAATAATGTTAATAAGCTTACTCCTTTTGTAACATAACCTACCAATTCTTCTTTTACACCATAATCTATTACTTTTTTCGCATACAATTTTACATCACTATCTACATTTCCTGTTAAACAAATAGAGTATAAGCCTAATTGATTTACTTTTTGAATAGCTTGAATAGCATTTGTGCTTAATCCACTTTGTGTAATAACGATAATAACATCTTCTTTTCCAATATGATTTTCATAATAAGTAAATGTATAAGGTGTTACCATCTTTACTTCATACGGCAATAACTTTTTCATGAAAGGATAAGCACCTTGTAATGCATTATAGCTTGATCCCGATGCCACAAACCAAATTCTATTTATATCTTTATTCATACAATATTGATATAATTCATCAGTTAGTGATTCATACTTTTCCACATTCTCTAAAGCTATATCATATGTTTCTTCAACATAATCTTTCATTGTATATTTTTTCATCACACACCTCCAATAAAAAAGGGAAGTATCCCTTTTTTAATATGATAATTTTCTATAGTATCTACGAATTTCCATTGGATGTCTAGTTTCAATTTCCATATGAACATCAATACGATTATTTACCGCATGACTTACATGATGAGAAATATGTCCTCTATACTTTTCACTAATGCCTTTTAATTCGTAATCTTTTGTATCAATAATTGTATAGTTAGCACATATTCTAGGAATAAAGTTTGCAACTCTTTCAGATAATGGACGTTGTTTATCTTCTCCTATATAAATTGTTACCGGTGTATGTTTTGTGATTATTTCAAACATTCCATGGAAAAATTCTGGTGAACTAATTGATTTTGTTTTAATCCATAATTGTTCTTCCCAATAACACATTGCGTAAGAATATGTAGCACCCCATTGGTTTCCTGCTCCAACAAAATAATGTAATTCATCATCACAGTGTTTTTTCGCAAATTCTTGTGCAAAAGCATCTGCTTTCTTTTCTACATCTACTAATGCTTGTGCTAAATATTGATCAAATTCTGCATACATATCCTCATAATCTGCAAATTCACCATTATTAAACATAAAACGATCTGCAACCATGAAGAACTTTAACTGTTCATTTTGTTTATATGCAATTTCATAATCTACCATTTGCGCAAGTTCTGTTGTTTCTACATCGATAAATCCAATTACAATTGCTCCAGCTTCTTGTGCTTTTTTAATTGCTTTCACAACTTCTTCTGTACTACCTGTTACAGATGAAGTAACTACAACTGTTCCTTTTTTAATACGTTTATTCCCTGTTGTTAAATACTCTGCAGCATTTTCTGCCCATGTTTCAATTTCTGAGAATTCTTTCATATGAACACTAGCTTGCATACTACTAGCCCATGTTCCTCCAATTCCCATCCAACAAATATTTGTATATCCTTCTTTACAAATTTTATCTACAATTTCTTCAATTTGTTTACGAAGTGCTAATGCTCCATTTACACTATCTAATTTTTCTTGTTCATTAAATTTAATCATGATAAATTCCTCCTATTAACCTAAAATTCCAAAAAATGATCCAACTAATCCTATAATGACACATATAATTAATAACGTTGTTGTTTTCATCTGTTTATTTTTTAATAAATAAAACATAAATAAAGTAAATAATAATGGTAAAATTCCTGGCATAATACTATTACAAATATCACCAATTGTTGTTGCTTCTTCACCTGAACCTATCGCAAATGGTATATTCACAGATACATTTTCTGCTGTCATTCCACCAATAACTGTTAATCCTAAAATAGAAGCCCCATACGTTAATGTTTCCATAAGTCCACTCTTTTGAATTTTACTTAAGAAACTACTTCCTAATTTATAACCAGCATTCATTAAATAATATCTTAATCCTTGTGCTGGAATATTAAATATCAATAAAAATAAAATTGGTCCTAATATATTTCCTTTTGTAGCAAGAGTTAAACCAACTCCTGTCGCAATAATACGCAATGTACCCCATATAAAAGAATCCCCAATACCTGCCAATGGTCCCATCAATGATACTTTTACATTATTGATACTTTTAGTATCAAAATTTGGATCATTCGCATTGTTTTCTTCCATTGCAGCTGTAATTCCTAAAATTAATGTTGATAAATGTGGTGTAGTATTAAAAAACTCTAAATGTCTTTGCATAGCTGTAGCACGTTCTTCTTTAGTGTCATATAATGCTTCTATTACAGGTAATAAGCTATAACAAAATGCCATATTGGATTGTCTTTCATAGTTCCAATCCCATTCCATACCAAAAGATCTCCAAAATACTCTTCTAATATCTTTTTTTGTTAATTGTTTTTTAGAAGTCATCCTCATCATCTCCTTCCTCTAATACAACTTGACTTTTAGTTTGTGATAACTGTGTTATAACAATTGCTAAAATTGCTCCAAAAATTGCAATACCTGTTACTGGAATATTTAAGTAAACAGAAAGTGCAAATCCTAATATAAAATAACAAGCTAATTTTTTATTTATAATCATTTTTAATAATAAAGCAAATCCTATCGCAGGTAATAATCCCATAGTAATTTCTAATCCTTTAGAAATCCATTCTGGAATAATATCTAAAAATGCTTGTACAGCTCCTCCACCCATATAAAATCCTAACGCTACAATAACACCAATAATTAAATTCACACCGAAAAATCCACCTAAGAAGTGCATTCTTGCGACACCTTTCATATCACCTTTTGCTGCATACTCATCTGCTTTGTGAACAAAAGGCGGTAAAATAAATACCATTCCTACGTTTTTCGCAATTAAAACTAAAGATGCAACAGGTAATCCAATCGTTAAGGCTGTTTCAGGTCCTGCTCCTGTTGTAATCGTAAATGCTGTTCCTAATACTGTTCCTGAAATCATTTCTGGTGGAATACTTGCTCCTATAGAGAAAGCACCCATAAAAGCCAATTCCAAAGATGCACCAAGAGTTACACCAGTTGTAACATCCCCTAATACTATCCCTGTCATTGTTCCCATAAAAATCGGCCTTGATAACAAACTAGTTCCAAATAAATATTCTGCATTTCCTAACATAGCTATTAGACCTAATAGAATTGCTTGTATTATCATAATTTTCTCCTCCTACCTTTTATAGAACCTTATCTGCTTTTATCACAACATCTTCTGGTACCATTTGAATTTCTACATCTACACCACTTTGTATTAATTCTTTTAATAATTCTGTTTCTTTTTCAGTTACATTTACTGCTTTAGAAATATTTCTTGTTTCACTTGTAGCCTTTGTACCACCTAAATTAATTTTCTTTATATTCGTACCTTTTACTAAATCATAAGCATCTTGAATACTTTCTACTACAATAAATAAACGATATTTGTCTGTAACACCACTATTAAATGCTTGAATACTATCTTCAATACTTTTCATAACTAATTTCACACCGTTAGGTTTTGCCATTTTCATAGTTGTTTTTCTTAAATCATCATTTACTACTTGATCATTAGCAATCAATATACAATCTGCATTCAATGCACTTGTCCATGAAAAAGCAACCTGTCCATGTAAAAGTCGATGATCCACTCTTAAACATTTTAACATCTCATTACCTCCTTAAAATTCTTCATCTTTACTAGATGCTAAATCTTTTTTTGTCATCATTGTGATACCATTTTTAGCATTTTGAATCATATCACTTGGCATATCATCTGATAATAATGTATCTAGTACCAAATTCATATTTGTACCACTATAAACAATTACATTGTCTAAAACACATAATTGAGATAATGCTGTGTGAACACTTCCACCCTTAATATCACAAAAAATATGATATTCATCTTCTGAATTTTTTTGAATTTCTTCCTTAAGATGATCTCTATAATCATTCGCAATTTCACCTGGATACAAACTATATGTTTCGATATCTTTCGCCAAATCACCAACAATCATAGATATAGAGTTCTTTAAACCTTTAGAAAACTCTCCATGGGATGCAAAAATTATTCTCTTCATATCCTCATCTCCTTTCATACGTATTACCAGCAAAAAACGTGCCAAACAAA
>CAJFOG010000105.1 GCA_904395785.1 uncultured Eubacterium sp.
CAAACAACAGTAGAATTTAACACATTATTAGATAAAACAAAAAATGATAATGCATTAAATGAATGGAATGTGTTCTTTATGGCGGCAGCATTTACTGGAGTATCTACTACAGAGGTAAATAATCAATATGATCCAAACAGTAGTGAAAATAACCGTACACGCTTAAATGATGCAGAGTTAGTAAGTATGTTAGAGAAAGCAATCTCAACTACAAGTCAAGAAGAATCTAATGAATTATATAAACAAGCATTTATTAAGGCGAATGATGATATGGCTGTATTACCTGTATATGGTAATCAATACTTTGATTTATACAATAAAAAAATTAAAGGGTTAAAAACTGGTCCTGTGTGTACTTGGGCAAATGCAATTGCCGACGCATATATTGAAGAGTAATAGAGAAAAACGTGTTTCTTAAAATAAGGAACACGTTTTTTCTACTATAGAATAGTGATTAATTAATACGGTGGGTATCAATTAAGGTTTGTATATATTCAGGGTCTGGATCTATATATATCGTTTTATATGCTTGCATAGATACAAAACTTCCTTTATTTCCCGGAATCTTCTTCAGTTGATGTACAGGACAATAATCTACAGGTACACTAGAGGAATAACGCCCATTGGAATACCATGCTGCGAGTATTGCAGCATCTCGTAATGCTTGTTCATGTGGATTTGATAACGTAATAATCACATGCGAACCATGAAAGTCTTTTGTATGTAACCATGTATCTTGTTTGCGAGCCAATTTCCATGTCACATATTCATTTTGTATATTATTTTTTCCAACATATATTTTATAGTCTTTAAAATCAAACGTATCAAAATGTGGAATTTCTTGTTTTTTCTTTTTTCTAATTTTTACTTTTTGAGCCTTTAAGTATCCTTGTTTTACAAGTTCTTCGCGTATTTCTATTGCATCTTGTATGCTTGCATGGGATAGTTGTTGATGCAACAATGAAAAGTATTGTATTTCTTTTTCACAAAGTGTGATTTGTTCCTGTAAAACTTCTTGTGCACGTTTTAATTTATGATATTTTTGGTAATAACGATTCGCATTATGTTTAATATCAAATCGCATGTCTAAAGTTATCTGTACATCTTCTCCTGTTTCAAAGGAAGGTAATGTAATGATTGGTTGTTTTGTGATTGAAGATTGATATGCGAATAATAAATCACCGTATTCACGATACTTATCACAATCAGTAGCTTCTTTTAAACTATGTCTTAGTTTCGGAAGTTTACTTTCATTTTTTATAAGTTCTTTATTCACAAGACGGAATAAGTCTCCACTTTGTTGTTTAATACGAACTTTATCTTCTTGTTCCTTATATAAAATATCCATACCATGCATCAATTCATAACAGCGAGGTTGTAAAGAAATATGTGTTAAAGGAAGACAGTGAAAAGTTGTTTTTCCTTCTTCATCATATAAATATACAGATGTACTTTGATCAAGTTCTTGCATAATAGATGTCATTGTTTGAGCTTGTGAAATACGATATTGCACTTCTTTACTTAATAATGGAGAGAATCCATGAAATTGTTTTGTGAAAGATTCTTCTAGATTGATGTGTGTAGGATGAAAGGGGTCTTGTTTATGAAGATGTGCATTAGGTAATGTAAATCGAGCAGATGGTAAAATTGTTCGCTGACTATTTTCAAATGGAGGAATACGTTTTAATGCATCTATAATGATACCTTCATCATTCACAAGAACCATATTGGCATATTTTCCCATAAGCTCTATGTATAAATGCTTTGTATGTATATCTCCAAGTTCATTTCTTGCTTCAATTACCATATGTAAAATACGATCAAGTCCTAATTGTTCCATACTACGAATAATACCGCCATCAATTTGTTTACGTAACACCATTAAAAAGTTTTGAGGCTGTTCCATTGTAATATAAGATGCATCAGTGAAGTTAATACGATTGTATACACTATGCGTAGATATGATTAGTTTCTTTGTTTTTTGTGTTGTACGTAATTGAAATAATATTTCTGTATCGCTAATTTGTTGAATTTTTAATATTTTTGCAGGTAGACATTCCTGAATTTGTTTTGAAAGTTGTCTTAAAAATAGTCCATCAATTGCCATATTTTCACCTCTTTATTTTATATTATACTATATTATACCATATAAAATGAAAAAACACATTAAACTCATTTGACATTATGTATTGTCGCGAGTAAAATATTTGTAAAGTATTTTAGAAGGAGAGACCCCCTATGAAAAAAGGATTATTAATTATTATAAGTGGACCTAGTGGTGTAGGAAAAGGAACTGTGCGTAATTATTTTATGAATGATGAATCATTGAAGTTAGCATATTCGATTTCTATGACGACACGTTCTCCTCGTGCTGGTGAACAAGATGGAATAGATTATATTTTCTCAACAAAAGAAGATTTTGAAGATGCAATTCAAAAAGGTGAGCTTTTAGAGTGGGCTGAATTTGTAGGTAATTATTATGGTACACCAATGGCTCAAGTTGAAAAATTAAGAGAAGAAGGAAAAAATGTATTATTAGAAATAGAAGTACAAGGTGCTACACAAGTTCGTGAAAAATGTCCAGATGCTGTATCCATTTTTATTATACCACCAAGTATGGAAGAATTAGAAAAAAGAATTCGTGGAAGAAGAAGTGAACCTGAAGAAATTGTACAACAGCGTTTAGCTAAGGCAGATAAAGAAATGAAGTTAATGAATAACTATAAATATATTGTATGTAATGACGACCCTAAATTAGCTGCTGATTTAATTTCTTCTATTATACGCCGCCATATGGAGGAAGCTTAATATTATAAGCATATCATATAGGTATGCTTTTTTTATATAAAAAGGAGTGTGTTTCACTCCTTTTCTACTATACGACACCTTGTTCCTGCATGGCTTTTGCGACTTTTAAAAATCCTGCAATATTAGCGCCTACTACTAAATTGTCTTCTTTACCGTATTGTCTTGCTGTTTGACTAACTTGATAGTAAATATCTTGCATAATTTGTTGGAGACGTTGGTCAACTTCTTCAAAAGACCATGATAAGCGTGCAGCATTTTGTGCCATTTCTAATCCACTTGTAGCGACTCCTCCTGCATTGCTTGCTTTTCCTGGGGCATAAAGTACGCCATTAGATTGAAAAATTTCAATTGCTTCTGGTGTTGTAGGCATATTGGCACCTTCTGCTACTGCTAGTACATGATGATTTACTAAAGCTTGGGCATCTTCTTTTGTTAATTCATTTTGTGTAGCACAAGGTAGTGCAATATCACAAGCTATTTGCCAAATAGAACCACTATTATGGAAGGAAGCATTTGTTTTTTCTTGTGCATATACATGTATGCGTTCTCTACGCACTTCTTTGATATCTTTTAATAAAGCTAAATCAATACCTTGTTCATCTACGATATATCCGCTAGAATCACTCATTGCGATAACACAAGCACCAAGTTGTTGCGCTTTTTCTGCTGCATAAATCGCTACATTTCCACTACCACTAATAATTATTTTTTTACCTTTCATACTTTGATTATGGTCTTGTAACATCGCTTCTGTAAAGTAACATAACCCATAACCTGTTGCTTGTGTACGAACCAAGGATCCACCCCAAGTTAAACCTTTTCCAGTTAATACACCATGAAACGCATTACGAATACGTTTGTATTGTCCAAATAGGTATCCAATTTCTCTAGCGCCTACACCAATATCTCCTGCAGGGACATCTGTATCTGGTCCAATATGACGTGCTAATTCTGTCATAAAACTTTGGCAGAAACGCATGATTTCTTGATCACTTTTACCTTTAGGATCAAAATCACTTCCACCTTTACCTCCACCCATGGCAAGACCAGTTAAGGCATTTTTAAAGATTTGTTCAAATCCTAAAAATTTAATGATAGAAATATTAACGCTTGGATGGAAACGTAAACCACCTTTATAAGGACCTAAAGCAGAATTAAATTCTACACGATATCCTCTATTTACTTGCACATTTCCTTGATCATCTACCCAAGGAACACGAAACATTAACTGACGTTCTGGTTCTACAATACGCTCTAAAATACCTTCATTTAAAAATTCTGGGTGCTTATTTAACACAAGGGATAATGATTGTAAAACTTCATCAACGGCTTGAAGGAATTCTTCATCGTTAGGGTTTCTTTTCATAATTGTTTGTTTTAATTGTTCAAGTGTTTTCATTTTCTATACCTCCTGACTTCTTCATTATACCTTGCGTTTTCAGAAAATAAAATAAAAAATTTCATTTTTTTCATATTTACGTATTAATTTTCATGATATGCATAATTATAAAAGTTTCGCATAGAGTGAAATAGGTGATGGAAATGAGGGCAAGTAGGATGCATATACAACAACAAGCAATCATACAACATATGTATTTATCAGAAAAAGAAAAACTACGCTTGTTATCTTTAGGAATTGCGGAAAATGAAAAGATTTACTTTGTGATGTGGGATCCTTGGCAAACGATTATGATTTTTCAAGTGGAAGGAACATGGATTGCGCTTGAAAAAAGAGTCGCAGAAGGTTTGGAGGTTATGGTGAATGAGTAAAACAATTGTGTTTGTAGGAAATCCTAATGTAGGAAAAAGTGCATGGTTGAATGCATTATGTCATCAACAATTTGAAGTTGGAAATTGGCCTGGTGTTACGGTTGAGAAAAAAGAAGCATATGTTACATGGGATAATGAAACATATCATATGATAGACCTTCCTGGATGTTATGATTTTATAGGGGAACATGAAGAAACAATTAGCGTGAATTTCTTACATCAAGAACATATAGACTGTATTGTACAAGTTGTCGATGTTATGAATCTATCCAGAAACTTATTATTAACACTAGCATTAAGAGAACTACAAATTCCGATGGTTATGATCTTTAACTTTATGGACGAAGCGAAAAAATATCATGTGCAAATAGACGTGAAAAGAATTTCTGCACGTTTACAAGTTCCAATCATCGCAAGTAGTGTATTTGATACATCTAATTATGCAACTGTACAATCTATGATTGTGCATATGTGTAAACAAGAAGTATGTTATGAACCTTTATATACAAAACAATTAGAAAGTGTATACATAAAAGTATTTCATTTCATTCAAAAAGCAACGACATATGAAAATATATCACAAGCACAACTACATCGATTATGTTGTAGTGTTATACAACATAATCAAGTTGCATGGAAACAAGTAGAAGTATGGGGGATTCATAAAGAATCTTTACAAGATATTTGTAAGGTTTCTAATGTGCAGTTAACACAAGATCGTTATTATGTTGTAAAGAGTTTGATGCGGTATGTGAAAAAAATCGATGCGATACAATATGAAAAAAGTAAAAAAATCGATACGATTTTACTGCATAAATATTTAGGACTCCCATGTTTTTTTGGCATGTTTAGTTGTTTATTATGGATATGTTTTGAAATAAGTACACCATGGATTGACTTTTTAGAAACATGTTTCACATTGATTGGGAAGTATCTTAGGTATGGATTACAATTTATGCCAATATGGTTTCAAGATTTTGTTGTGCAGGGAATGTTACAAGGGGTAGGAGGTGTACTTACATTTATTCCATTAATGGCATGTTTATATATGATGTTAGCTTTACTAGAAGAATGTGGGTATATGAGTCGTATTGCGATATTATTAGATCGTATTATGCGTATTTTTCATTTGAGTGGAAAAACATTTGTTGCATTTATGATGGGATTTGGTTGTAATGTAGCAGGAATTTATGCGATTCGAACATTAGAAGATGAACAACAGAAAAAACGTGTAGCATTGATGATTCCATTTATGTCTTGTAGCGCAAGATTACCGATATATGCTTTATTTGGGGCAGCATTTTTTCAAAATCAAACAGGATGGATGATTATTACTATTTATGGGATAGGTCTTGTGATTGCCTTGTTGTTATCCATTGTTAGTGTAAACGTATTTCCTTCTACTTCTTCTATGTTTTTAACTGAAATACCACCATATCGTAAACCTAAGTTATCCATTGTATTACAAAAAACGAAAAAAGAAATGAAAAGCTACATACAAAAAGCATATAAAGTAATATTTGTGACAATGCTAGTCATATGGGGATTAGGGTATACATGGAGTCCACAAAAAGAAAGTATACTAGCACAAGGTGCAAAACAAGTTCAGTTTTTATTTGAACCATTAGGGTTTGGGGAACGCTGGGAATGTATTGCAGCATTACCAACTGGGATGATTGCGAAAGAAACAATTGTTGCTTACTTTACAAGTATACAAGAAGAAACAAAGGAAACAATCCATGTGAAAAAAGATATTGTAAGCTTAGGTAAAACATTTATGCATACCATTTATCAGACTATCCATCCTTTTTCTAAGAATACAGTTCGTGATGATACAAATAGTGTACAGCGCTTATTTCAAGGTAGATTAGCAAAATTAAAAGTGTTTTCCTATTTGGTGTTTATACTATTAAGTATTCCATGTATGATGACGTTACAAGCATTACGAAAAGAGTTTGGATATCATATGATGATTGCATCTATGCTTTTGATGATTGTGCTTCCTTATGTTGTATCGTTTTGTATTTATCAAATAGGTTGTTTATTTCTCGGGTAATATATACAAAAGGTTAGAATTTCGTATATAATAATGATTATATAGTAGAAAGGAAGATGATAATGGCAAGAGTAACAACATCATTTTTAAATCAATATCCACAAATGGATATTGATCAACTACAAAAGCCAATCGTATTTGTGGTAGATATGATCAATGGTTTTGTGAAAGAAGGAGCATTGCATGATCAAAAGATTATGGATATTGTACCTGCAATTCAATCTTTATTAGAAAAAGAAGTAGGAAGAAATGTGTTTGTAGCAGATGCACATCCAGTACAAACAAGAGAGTTTCAATCATATCCTCAACATTGTGTGATAGGTTCATTTGAAAGTGAGGTTGTGGAAGAATTACAGCCGTATGTTCATGAATTATTTCATAAAAATAGTACGAATACATTTTTTAGTCCAAATTTTCAAGAGTTTGTGAAAGAACGTTTAGATTGGTATCAAGATATCATTATTACAGGATGTTGTAGTGATATTTGTATCCTTCAATTCGCATTAAGTTTACAAGCATATTTTAATGAACATAATATGGTAAATCATAGAGTAATTGTGCCTTTAAGTTGCATAGATACTTATCATATTGATACAATACATGACAGTGTGGAGTGGAATATGTTTAGTATACGTAATATGGCAGCAAATGGTGTTGTTGTCGTATCAAAGCTTTGTGGAGGTAATTAGAATGACTACAACATTTCATGTGAAAGATCAACGTAACTTAAGCTTGTTGATGGATTTTTATGAGTTGACAATGAGTCAATGTTATTTTGATAGTGATCAAAAAGATCGTATTGTTTGTTTTGATTTATTTTATCGCAGAAATCCAGATCATGGAGGATATAGTGTATTTGCAGGTTTAGAAGAAGTCGTTGAATATATCATGAACTTTAAATTTTCTAAAGAGGATATTGCATATTTACGTTCTTTGAATAAATTTTCTGATGCATTTTTAACATATTTAGAAAACTTTACTTTTACTGGAGATATTTATGCGGTAAAAGAAGGAACACCAGTATTTCCTAATGAACCATTAATCCGTGTAAAAGCCAAAAATATTGAGGCACAATTAATTGAAACGGCTTTACTTTTATGTGTGAATCATCAAACACTAATCGCAACAAAAGCAAGAAGAATTGTAAAAGCAGCACAAGGAAGAGCAATTATGGAGTTTGGGGCAAGACGTGCTCATAATTTTGACTCAGCGATATATGGAGCAAGAGCTGCTTATATTGGTGGAGTTGTTGGTAGTGCAACAACATATGCAGGAAAACAATTTGAAATACCAGTATTAGGAACAATGGCACATTCATTTATACAATCATTTTCAAATGAATATGAAGCATTTTTAGCATATGCGAAAACATTCCCAGACAACTGTGTTGTGTTATTAGATACGTATAATACATTAAAAAGTGGGTTAAAAAATGCGATTAAAGTAGCGAAAGAGTACTTAGAACCAAATGGATATCGATTAAAAGGAGTACGTATTGATTCAGGTGATATGGCATATTTATCAAAACAAATACGTAAAGCATTAGATGAGGCAAATATGCAAGATTGTCAAATTATCGTATCAAACTCACTAGATGAGTATTTAATCCAATCTTTAATTCAACAAGGTGCACAAATTGATATCATGGGAGTTGGAGAAAATTTAGTATGTAGTAAATCTACTCCTGTATTTGGTGGTGTATATAAAATGTGTGCTGTCTATGAACAAGGTAAAATGATTCCTAAAATTAAAGTAAGTGAAAATATTGAGAAAGTAACAAATCCAGGATATAAAGATTTATATCGTATATATGATATAAAAACAGGGATGGCAATTGGTGATATTATGACATTACATGGAGAAGTCTTAGACCCTAATGAAGATTTAACGATTTATCATCAAATGAATAGTTGGAAACATAAAGTTATTAAAAAAGGTACGTATCGTTTAAAAAACTTATTAGAACCAGTATTTTTAAATGGGAAACTTGTGTATAATATGCCTACAATCGAGCAAATTAAAGCATATAGTGAAGAAGAATTTGCTTGTATATGGGAGGAAATCCAACGTTTTGCATACCCTCAAACATATTATGTTGATGTGAGTAAGAAACTATTGGATTTAAAATTGTCAATGTTAGAAGATATAAAGGAGTTCCATGAATAAATCAGAAATACAGTTAAAAATGATATTATATGGATGTATCATCTGTTATGTATGTAGTCTTTGTTTTGGTATGATAACAGCATGGAGACAACAAGATATGAGTGGAGTAGGAATGGGTGTTGTTGCGATGTTCACCCCTTTGATTATTCCAGTGATTTTTCGTATAAAAAAACTTCAAACAGTATATGAAATATACATTGTATCAACGATATTTATGTTTTTTTCTTCATTGCTTGGGAGTGTATTTCATTGGTATCATTATCCAGGATTTGATAAGATTGTACACTTTGTCAGTGGATGGCTTGCGACAACGCTTGCGGTTATGTTGTTTTTCTATCTACAAAAAAGTAATACGTTTTGTGATCAAGGACAAAAGAAAATCTTTTTCATATTTATCAATGCAGTAAATATCGCGGTAAGTGCAGTATGGGAATTTTATGAATATGCCATGTTAGTTTTTTTCAATAATGATGGTATTAATCATTATACACAAGGTGTACATGATTCCATGACGGATATGTTATGCGCAACAGCTGCAGGGTGTATCTTAACGATATGGATTATACGTTATATGAAAACAGGGAAGACAAATTTTTTCATCAATGTATATGAAAAGTTTTATGAGCGTAATGTAAAAATAAAGTAAATATAGCCTTATGAAATGCTAAGAAAAGTAGAAGCGTATACAGTTTACATATATGTTTCTACTTTTTTATAGAAAAAGAAAAGTATACTGTAATTTTTTTATGAAATTATCGTTTGATATTAGGGAAACATAGCAATTTTTATAAATATATAGTAAAATAGATACAATAACGATTTTGGAGGCGATAGTGTGTCTTTTTTCGATAAAATAGACCCAACTTTTTTTACAATACTTGTGTCAAAGCACAAAGATCTATATGTAGATTTATTACTACAAATTCATGATTGCATATATCGTCATGGTTCTATGAGAATAGACAAAGACTTACTACAAGAGTTACTAGAAGAATATGTAAAAGATCAACAGTTTGATTACGATTTTTCTGATGAAGAAGAATATGTACATATCAAAAATGAATTACGTCAAGAAAAAGAATTTTATGATTATATGGATATGAAGTTTTTACTTCGTTTATTTGAAAAGCATAAATGGATTCATGTTGATTTACATATGGAAACAATGAAGAAGATGGTATCATTGCCTTATCATTCTCGTGTGTTTATCACATTTGTACATGATATTATTCATGAAAGAGAACAAATAGGATATTTAATTCGTATTCATGCTTCTTTAAAAGATTTAGATGATAAAATGAAAATAGAGGATAGTTATCAGCATTTAAAAAATGCACATGCAGACTTTAGAGAACTTATTTTAACGCTGGAACAAACAAATGCCCGTATTCGTGATTACTATGCACTACAAATAAAGAAAGCAACTACAAAAATTTATGAAGACTTTTTTGATGTATATTATGGCGATATTGTAGAAGGATATGTGTTTCCTACTTTAGTAGAAGATAGTTTAAAACGCTTTAAAAATCCTGTGTTAATGATTATAGAGCATTTACTGGCAGATGAAGCATTTCTACAAAAAGTTGTAGAGAGTGCAATTTCACATTATCGTGTGTCAAATGCCCAACAAGCATATAATCAAATACAGAAAATGTTATATGAAATGTATCATAATATAGGTGTTATTGAAAATTTAACAAGTCAACTTGTAGAAAGTGATGCAAATTATCGTAAATTAGCAAAACAACGTATTTTATATTTATGTAATAGTGATCAAGGAATGAAAGGGAAACTTGTAGATTTACTACATGCCTTAAAAGAAAAGCCAGAAGCCATGTGTAAACAAGTAAGTCAACATGTGAATATTCAAAAGGTAGGATATATAGAAAAAGATGAAGTATATTCTTTTGTGAAAAATAAAAGAGTACGACAAAAAGAGCGTATGCAGTTTGCGTTTGAAGAAGTAACACAAACACAAGAACAATTAGAAAAACGCTTAGATGTTGCACGCATTTCTAAATTTACGAAAGAAAATGTTGTTGCATATTATGAAGATAAATTACATCAACATAATGCAGTGCGCTTACAAGATATAGGAATACAAAATATGGATGACTATGTACGCTCTATTTTAATGTATGTATATGGTAAAGATCGTAATATGGATTTATGTGCAGATGTATTACCAGGAAATGATACACAAATTGAACAAGAAGCATTTACATATCCAAATTTATTAATTAGAAGAAAGGATTAACTATGTTAGTAGAACGTTTTGAACAAAGAGAAAAAGAAGAATTCTCTCGTATTGTCAATATTTTATTATCAGAAAACTGTATATATCAATATAAGAAACAACGTCATTTTGAAAAGAAAGAATATAATCAAGATTATATATTTGTAAGTGAACATTGGGATTATTTTGAAGAATATTTACGTTATGCAGATTGGACGTTAAAAAAAGATAAAACATCATACATGGGAATGATTTATATTTCTAATAATCGAGAAGATAGTCAAGTTAAATACCAATTAACGATGTTGGAAACACAGTTTCTATTAATACTTCGTAATTATTATGAAGAAAAACATATGGAATTAGATGGATCATTAAGTATTCAATTATCACTACAAGATTTGTTACACTTATTAATAGAAGTATTTGCGTTAACGACGAGTAAACCAGCTTACTCTCAAATCAATCAAGCTTTATTAACTTTACAAAAATTAAATGTGATTCAAAAGTATAAAAGTGGTGAAGATGAATATATTTGGATTATGCCATATATTACATGTGTTTTAAGTATAGAAAGAGTTGATAAGATATTAGAAGCAATACAGAAAGAAGGTGATGAAGATGAAATTGAAGAAGATGTTGTTGATTAATTGGTTGTACTATGAAAAAACAGTTTTAACATTTGATGATATTATCTTTTTAAGTGGGAAAACAGGAGAAGGGAAATCAGCTTTAATTGATGCGATGCAAATAGTCATTCTAGGTGATACTAGAAATACAATTTTTAATAAATCAGCAAATGAAAAAGCATCGCGTGATTTAATGGGATATATTAAAGGGAAACATAAAAATGGTACATATAAACGTGATCAAGGAAGTTTTAGTACACATTTATGTATGGAATTTGAAGATGCGAAAGGAAATGCATTTACTTATGGTGTTGTGTTTGATTGTGCAGGAACAACACGTGCGGATTTAGATCATCGCTTTTATACGATGAACCAAGCGATTCCAAATCATTGCTTCATTGAAGATGGAATAGCGTATGATATTCGTCAAATGAAAAAATATATAGATAGTTTCAAAGAAAAAAGTAGTGCATGTAAGATATTTGCGACACATATTGAATATCGTGCGCACTTTAAACATCGTATGCGTATAAAAGATGAACGTTTTTTTGATGTGTTTAAAATGGCAGTTGCGTATACTCCTATGATGGATGTTTCAGAATTTATTGTGAAAAATATATGTCAGGAAGAAGAAGATTTAGACTTAGAAGAAATGCAAGAAGAAATTCGTGACTATCGTCAAATGAAAGAGAAGTTACAAGAGGTTCAGGAAAAGAAGCAATTACTAGCACAAATACATCAAGCATATGAAGAGACAAAACATCAAGAACAAACATATCATGATTTAGAGGCAAAAAAAGAAGCATTTGCGTATCAAGTCAAAGCATTAGAGTTAGATCATGCGAAAACAGTGTTAAAGCAAAGTAGTGAAGATAGTAATCAATTACAAGATCAATTGACACAATATCACCAACAAATTGAACAAGTAACACAAGAAATTGACCATTTAAAACTATTAAAAAAAGATAATGCGGCTGAAATTTTAGAACAAAAAATTCAAGAATTAAAAAAAGAAGAACAAATACATCAAGCAGTTATTCAAGATGTACAAACACAACTTCTAAAAAAAGGTGAATACTTAAAACAACAATTAGAAGAACTAGAAGATATGAAACAACTAGATCTTGATGCGTTTGCACTATCAACTAGAAAATTAGAAGTCCAAAAATCATTAACAACTGTCCAAGATTTAGATACATTTCCTTTAGTTGAATATACGAAATTACAAGAAGAATTACATGCAATATCTACGCATTTAACAAAAACAATACTTCATTATCAACAACGCAAAGATACATTACAACAAGAACTACATGAATTACAAGAAGCAAAGCTTCAATTAGAAAAAGGGAAGAAAAATTATCCTCAAGAATTATTGCATTTAAAATCACTTTTAGAAGAAAAACTATCAGCACGTCATGGCAAACAAATAACAGTGCATATTCTAGCTGATATGATGCGTATAGAAGATGTAGAATGGACAAATGCGATAGAAGGCTATATCCATAATCAAAAATTAAATTTAGTAGTAGATGAAGCATATTTTATAGATGCTTATCATATTTATCAATCGTTATCGAAAGATCAATTACATACATATTCTATTATTGACTATGCAAATGTAAAGGCAAATCGTTTAGAGAATGTAAAAACATTATATGATTGTGTTCATGTAGAAAAAGAAGAATTAAAACCATATTTGATGTATTTATTAGGTAGAGTTGTATGTTGTGAACAAGAAGAAGATATTAGAAAATATCCAGTAAGTATTACAAAAGATTGTATGTTATATAGTGGTTATGCTGTTTCTAGAATGAATCCAAGATTATATAAAACACCTTTTATAGGTTCGGATTCTATTGATAAACAATTAGAAGAAATTGAACAACATCAAGTGAAAAAACAAACAGAAATTCATGAGATAGACGCATTGTATCAGACGATACACAAAATTCAAGTAGATAGAGTCATTACAGATGACTTTATTCGTCAAATTCATGAAGGAATGAAAAAAGCTACAATTGTGAAAGAATGCCAACAACAAATTCAAGTAATGAAACAACAACAAAACCCAGAATCTTTACAAGCATTACTACAAATTGAAGAAGATTTACAAAAAGCACAGGCTAGATATCAGTCATTAGATAAAAAACGTATTAAAGATAGTGCTAAATTACAAAATTTACAAGAAGATATGCAAGGGTGTAATGAAACAATTACACGTATTGAAGCACAAATACAAGAAATACGAATGCCCAAACAAGGGATTCCTCTTGAGATTGAACAAATCGATGATTTATCACTCTTATTAAAGAAAAAACGCATGAATGAAGAACTAACAAGTGCAGCATATCAAAAATTTGAGATCGGAAAAGAGCGATTATTATCTAAAAAACATCATTATAATGATGTATATCATATTTCCTTAAATACCCATTATCAAGCAAATGATTTTGAACGAGAATATGAAAGATTTTCTGATACAGCCTTAGATGAATATATAGATAAATCAAGAAAAGCAGAATTAAAAGCATATGAATGTTTCCAAAATAACTTCTTTAATATTATCAATAATAAAATTCAAAACGTGAAAATGCAAATAGATCGTTTAAACAGATCCATTCGTAAGCATCAATTTGGACGTTCTCAATACGAATTTGTTTGCGAAGCAAATGAAGACTATAAAGAATATTATGATTTAATTACAAGTAATGAATTAAATGGTAGAAACTTACTTACAACACAAGTTTACGAAGAACATGAAGAATTAATTCATAATTTATTTGATAAGATTGCACAATTATCGAGTATTCATGACCCTAAACTTTATCAAGAAGTAGAAAAAGAAGTAAAACGATTATCTCGTTTTACAACATATTTAACATTTGATATTTTAGAAAATGGAAACTCTTTAAAAGCTACGATAGCTTCAAGTTCAGGTGGAGAAACACAAACCCCATTTTATGTAGCAGTATTAGCATCTTTATTCAGCGTATATGATATACAAGAAGATGGGTTACAATTAGCAATCTTTGATGAAGCGTTTGATAAAATGGATAATGAGCGTATTGAAGAATGTATCCAATTATTGAAATCTTTAGGATTCCAAGCAATCATTGTAACACCAACAGATAAGATTAGTAATTTATCTAAAGTAGCAGATACTACGTATATTGCAGCGAGTGAAGAACGAAATGGTATTCGAAGATCATCTGTTGTGAAATGGCAACAACGTGCATAACTATGTAATATAAAAAAACCGTGTAGACTTCTATCGGAAGTAACACGGTTTTCATATTTTATCTTGACGTACTCTATCAATATCATTATACTTGTAATATAATATAACGATAAATACTATCTATAAATAAACATTTTACTCCAAAAACTTCACATTTGAGGTTTTAGAGTTGTGTTATTTTAGATAGGTACAAAACTGAAGCCGTTTATGGTATCACGAACTTGACGTTTTAGAGTTGTGTTATTTTAGATAGGTACAAAACCAAGCAATGCAGGTCGTGCGCATTAGATTTGTTTTAGAGTTGTGTTATTTTATAGTATATGAAAAAGGCCAATTTCATTGAAATTAGCCATTTTTTATTTAAGCTTGTTGTTGAGAAATCATCCAAAGTGCTTTTGTGAAGTGTTCAATATAATTGTCCATTTTAGCTGATACGATGAATACTTCTTTTTCATCAGCAGCTTTTTTGATTGATGTTACTTCTTCTAATAAATAAGTGAAGTCTTTTGTTACTTGTGTAAAGATATCTTCAGATGAAATATATGAAGCACTTGCTTCCTCAATAGATGATGCAGCTATAAAATCTTTTAATGAAGCTAAAGGTTTTCCTCCTAACATTAAAATACATTCTGCAATTTCATCAATAGCCTCATTCAATGCATCATAATACTCTTCTAATTTCTCATGTACAGGGAAGAAATCTTTTCCTTTCACATACCAATGAAAGTTTTGAAGTTTATGATACTCTACTACAAAGTCTGCTAATAAATGATTTAATTGTTTTTCCATACTTAATACCTCCTATTTGTAAAAAGTTAGTCTTTCTAACTACTTATAGTATATCATATTTATATGAAAAAAAATAGTAAAATGCATTAATAGATAAAACTTTTTATGTTACTTTCATACATCGTTCGACAAAATATGAAAACATTATCAAGTAGTATGATAAATAAGAGGTGAAGATTATGGAAATTATTCAACATGAACAACATCGTCAAAATATATTATTAACAGGGGATTATTGCCCAAATCCTGCAATGATCAATGAATTTCAAACTGTATTTTTTACATGTAAATTAAAGAAAATAGAATTGACTGGACAAGAACTTAATGATTTTATTGTTGACGATGATGCACAATTTTTAATACTACATATATGTATCAAAAATATTACGAATGAAATCTTGATGATGTATAAAGATGATTTTATGATTACATTTGATGATGATGGTCCATTTGAAGCAGAGGATTATTTTGGATGGCATCATCAGTTAAAAGATGAATATGCACTAAAACCACAAGAGGAGATTCAAGGAGCGTTAATTTATATTATTTCTAAAGAAACTAGTAAAATTATGTTGACGTATACGGAATATTTTGATGATGATAGTGAAGGTAAAACTTATAAATTAAAATATAAGATAAAATAGTGGTAGAAAGCAAATGTAACAAAATTGAAAATATGTATTGACGAATGAAAGAAAAAGCAGTATGATAAATACATAAATAAAAACTTAGAAAAGAAGAGTAGGTAAGCTAGACTTTATAGAGAGTTTCCATTGTGGTGAAAGGAAATAGGTTGAACTTATTGAACATGGTCTTGGAGTTGTATAGTTGAGCAATCATTGCTAGGCTATATCGTGAGCGCACGTTACAGCGATAGAGTATAACTCATATATATGAGCGTACTTGAAGAGGTTCTAATTGTAAGATTAGGATAAATTTAGGTGGTAACACGTAAGCAACAGCTTTCGTCCTATGGGATGAAAGCTTTTTTTATTGAAAGGGAGGTTATAAATTATGATAGTTCTTGATCATATTAGTAAAACTTTTGAAACAAAGTCAAATGTTGTCCATGCGATTGATGATGTTTCTTTACATATTAAGCCTAAAGAAATATTTGGAATCATTGGATATAGTGGTGCAGGGAAATCGACATTAATTCGTTGTATTAACTTATTAGAAAGACCTACAAGTGGAATAGTGAAAGTCAATGGGAAAGAGTTAACATCACTATCAGAAAAGCAGTTGCGTCAAGAGCGTAAAAAAATTGGGATGATATTTCAACACTTTCATTTAATGAATAGAAGAACTGTATTTGATAATATTGCATTCCCATTAAAAGATGAAAAACTTTCTAAAGAAGAAGTGGAACATAAAGTAAATAGTTTATTAGCGTTAGTTGATTTACAAGATAAAAAGTATGCATATCCATCACAGTTAAGTGGAGGGCAAAAACAAAGGGTTGCGATAGCACGTGCCTTAGCAAATAATCCACGTGTATTATTATGTGATGAGGCAACAAGTGCACTAGATCCACAAACAACGAAAAGTATCTTACGTCTATTACAACGTGTCAATAAAGAGTTAGGAGTTACAATCGTTTTGATTACTCATGAAATGGCAGTTGTGAAGGAAATATGTGATCGTGTTATGGTAATGGAACATGGTAAAGTTGCAGAGGAAGGAGATATTCTTACAGTATTTTCTAATCCTCAAAAAGATATTACAAAAAACTTTATCGCAACAAGTAATCCTTATGAAGATATTCAAGAAGTCTTACAAGGTGAAGTAGATCAAAATGCTCATATCGTAAAATTACAATATACACAATCCCAAACAAAACAAGCACTCATATCATATATATCTAGACAATATGCATTAGATGTTAGCATTTTATTTGGGAATATTGAAATTGTGAAACAAACAATGATTGGGGATTTGATAGTAAGTATACAAGGTGATGAAGCAAATATTCAACAAGCAATTCAATATATGCAAGAGGAAGGAATTAAAGTGGAGGTGTTGTCATAATGGTTGAATTATTAGAAACGATTTGTCCAAATATTATGAATAAATTACCAGAGTTTTCTAAGGCATTAGTTGATACGTTGATTATGCTTGGGGTTACTGGTATTGTATCTTTAGTATTTGGGATTATATTTGGTATGATATTAGTTGTGACAAAGGAAGATGGAATATTAAAACAGAAAATTGTTTATTTTATTGTAGGTAAGATTGTTGATTTCTTCCGTGCAATTCCATTTCTTATTTTAATTACTTTATTAACACCTGTTACTAGAGCTTTAATGGGGACAACGATTCAATTAAAAGGTGCTTTATTTCCATTAATTGTAGGTACGATACCTTTTTTCGCAAGACAAATAGAATCTGCGTTATGTGAAATAAATAAAGGATTAATAGAGGCAAGTCAGGCGATGGGGTTAACTCCTTTTCAAATGATGACAAGAGTGTACTTAAAAGAAAGCGTACCGTCTATTATTCGTGCTATTACGATTACGTTAATTGCGTTAATTGGCTATATTACGATGGTAGGTGTTATCGGTGGAGGGGGAATTGGAGATTTTTGTATCCGTTATGGATATAATGGGTTTGAACATGATGTAACTGTCGTATGTGTTATTGTATTATTGATATTAACATCGTGTATTCAAGGTATAGGAAATTATTTTGTGAAAAGAACAAGTCGTTAGGGAAAGGAAGTGGTTAATGAAACATTTGTATGATTTACTTAAACTATGTATAAGAAGGAGGATATGATTATGAAAAAATTATTATGTAGTTTATTTGCAGTTGCATTATTAACAGGTTGTGGGACATCATCAAATGATGAAAAAACAATTCGTATTGGAGCTAGTGTAACCCCACATGCTGAAATTATTGAAAGTGTAGTACCTAGTTTAGAAGCACAAGGGTATAAAGTAGAAATTACGCAATTTACAGATTATAATACTCCAAACAAAGCATTATTGGAAGGTAGTTTAGATGCCAACTATTTTCAACATGCACCATATTTAGAAGAATGGTTGAAAGATGCAGGGAAAGAAGGAGAATTAGTAAATGTATTTTCTGTACACTTTGAACCATTAGGTATTTACTCTAGTAAGCATCAAGATTTAATTGTTTCTAATGGAGCGAAAATTGCGATACCAAATGATGCAACAAATGGAGGAAGAGCGTTAAAACTTTTAGAAGCACAAGGAATTATTGATTTAAAAGATGGTGTAGGTATTGATGCGACAATTTCAGATATTGAAAATAATCCTAAATCCGTAGAAATCGTACCAATGCAAGCAGAAAATTGTGCAAGAAACTTACAAGATGTAGATTATGCGGTAGTAAATGGTAATAATGCACTGAATGCAAATATAAGTGATAAACTATTAATAAACGAAGCTTCAGAAAGTGAAGCAGCAAAAACATATGCGAATATTATTGCAGTTCAAAAAGGGCATGAGAATGATGAGAAAATTCAGGCATTGATTCAAGCATTAAACTCGGAAGAAGTAAAAACATTTATTGAGAAAAACTATGGTGATATTGTAGTACCACTTGTCCCATCAGCATAAGAAAGCGTAAGAACTACGCTTTTTTTCTTGGAGTTTTATAAAAAAAGAAGTATAATAAGATAGGCTTTGGAAGGAGTGAGTTATGGTGCAAAAAAATAAACAAGGTTTTTTTAAAAAGAATATATGTTTTGTGTTATTACTTATGATACTTTCCATCATTTCTATCTCATTATTTGCCTACATCATATATAATCGATGGAATACATCTTATGATCAAGGCGCAAATGAAACACAACAAGAAATAAATAAAGAACATGTTGAAATTGTAAATTTTGAGGGAAATTATGATCGTAGTTCTCAAATGATTAAGCTACGTTGGAGTTATGTAAGAAATCAAGCCACAGTAAAAAGCGTTAAAATTTATTTAGGTAGTCAAGAGTTAGTGACAGTGACAAGTTATCGTTCTTATGAATTTTCAAGAGAACAATATGGGATTCCTACAGGGAATAATACGTTTATTTTAAGTATTGAACAAAGTGATGGAACTATCATAAAACAGGAATGTAATGTATTTGTTGACTATGTATTATCGGCAACACAAAGTGTGATAGATAGTCAAGGTTTATCAAAAGTTACGCTTACTTATCAGTATATGGAAAATCATCCAGTAGAGGCTCCAAGAATGATATTATTAGATAGTGATATTTCATATTTGTCAACATATGATGCAGGTACTAATATTATTAGTAAAGAAAATGGTATTGTAACAGTACAAACAACATATGGAATTGAATGGAATGTATATCAAGCAAAAGGTGAAGTAAATGAACAATATTCTATTCGATGGTCATTTAAAGATATTTCAGATAGTATGGATTTTACAGTAAATTGGAATGCGGATTCCGTATTAAAATCGCAATCAAAAGATAAAGAATAAAAACGGGATATCCCGTTTTTTCTCATAATGAAAGGAAGGTTATATGAAAGTATTACATAGTGGAGATTGGCATTTAGGTATTGATTTACATAAGGTATCTTTAATTAAAGATCAAACTTATTTTTTATCACAACTGCGTGATATTGTTATTTCAGAAAATATTGATGTTGTATTAATTAGTGGAGATGTATATGATACAAGTTTAGCGAGTAAAGAAGCAATTGAATTATTTAATCATGCGATGCATATGTTATGTATGGAATTACATACACAAGTAATTGTTATTGCGGGTAATCATGATTCAGCGACAAGGCTATCAGCTTGTGCATCTTTGTTAGCACCAATGGGATTGCATATTATTGGGAAAATAGAAGATGTGATAAAACCTATCCAAATACAAGATACATATTTTTATCCGTTTCCTTTTTTTCACGTTGATACTGTAAATCGAGTGTACGGTGTTCATCTGAAAAATGAAGAAGAAGCATTTCAATATATGATTGATCAATTGAAAGATAATTTAAGTAAACCAGGATGTCATATAGCATTAGCACATACATTTTTAAGAAATATGACAACATGTGATAGTGAACGTTATATTGAAGCAGGAGGAACACAAGCAATACAAGCATCTGTGTTTGAGAAGTTTGATTATGTGGCATTAGGGCATTTACATCGTATGCAGAAAGCATTACCTCATGTTGTGTATAGTGGTTCACCTCTTCCATATTCATTCTCAGAAGCGCTACAAGAAAAATATGTATTAATATTTGATACAGATACAAAAGAAATTTTTAAAAAGGTTATACAGCCATTGCATCCATTAAAAGTATATAAAGGTAGTTATGAACAAATTAAACAAGAACTATTAACTACTCTATGTCAAGAAAATGCTTATGTGAAAATTGAAATAGAAGATCAAATGGTATCTCATGAAATGTTTATATCACTACAAGAGTATGTTCCTCATTTACTACAAGTAAGTGGTAAAACATTTGAAAATCAATCAAAAATATCTCTAGAAATTGAACAACTACAAACATTAGGTGATGATGAAATTTTACGGTTCTTTTTTGAAGATATTTATCAACAAGAAATAGATGATGAACAACTTCAATTTTATTACGATGCATTACAAGGTATAAAGGAGGGGTAAGATGCAACCATTACGATTAGAGTTACAAGCATTTGGACCATATGTAGAAAAGCAAGTTATTGACTTTACAGATTTACAAGGACAACATGTATTTTTGATTCAAGGTGAAACAGGTAGTGGGAAAACAATGTTGTTGGATGCGATAACATATGCATTGTATGGGAAAAGTAGTGGAGGACAGCGAGAAGCACTAGAGTCTATGCGTTCATTTTTTGCGGAAGATGAATTAGATACTTATGTTAGTTTCACATTTTCATTACATAATAAGATATATCGTTTTTATAGAAGTGTTTGTATAAAATATAAAAGAAATAAAGAGAAAACATATAAAGTAAGTGTAGATGCAGGAGAAATGATAGATGGTGAATATTATCCATTTTTTGAAAATCCTAAACAAAAACTACTGGAAGAAAAAGCTGAAGAACTTATGAAATTAACATATGAACAATTTGTGCAAGTCATCTTATTACCGCAAGGAAAGTTTGAACGCTTTTTAACAAGTAAAAGTGAAGATAAACAAGAAATATTAAAGACGTTATTTCAAATGGAGCGTTGGGAAAAAATATGTACATGGATGAAAGAAGAAGTAAAAAAGGATAAACAAAAGCTAGAAGCGTATCAGCAACAAAAACAAGTATATTTACAAACAGTAAACAAAACCTCTATAGATGAATTTTACGAAACATTACAAGCACAAAAAGAAACATTAGATGTCCTTACTCAAGAAATCATAGAAGCAAGTAAGTGTATGTCTGAAGTTGAAGAAGAATTGTTTATCCAACAAAAAGTACATGAATGGCATCAACAGCTAGAACAAGCCAAAAGTAAAGAAATTGTCTTAAAAAATCAATATAGCGATATTCAAAAAGATGAAATAGAAGTAGCGTTTGGGCAAAAACAACAACAAATATTACCTATTTACCAACAATATCAAGAAGCACAAAAACAATATACATATCGTATAAAAGAACATGAACATGCGAATAAACATTATGAGGAAGCACAACAACAAATCAAACAAGAAGATACGATTTTAAATATAATCAAAGAAACACAAGAAACACTGTATCATGAACAAAAAAATTATGATATGTACCATAGAAAAAAAGAAGCATTAGAAAAAATTGTAGAATGGAAAAAAACATTACATCATTATCAAACATTAGCTAAAGAAAGACAACAAGAGCTATTAAATCATCAACAACAATTAGATACTTTCATAAAGAAACAACAACAAATAGAAGATGAAACACAGCAAGTTGTGCAAACCATAAAAGAACATGAGCAAGTAGAACAACGATGGCAACAATATGTACAAGCATATCCACATTGGGAAGCAATTAAATGTTATGTAAAAAAATATGAACAATTTCAAATAGACATACAAGGTATTGAAGTATTAGATCAACAGCAACAACAAGCATTCATACAGTTACAACAAGAACATGATATTATGTATCAACAAGTACTAGATTCTTCTATCATGCAATTAGTATCGACACTAGAAGATCAAAAACCATGTCCAGTATGTGGTTCTTTAGAACATCCTGTTCCTGCGCAATTACAAGAAGTATTTGTAGATATGGCTGCATTAAAAAAGAAAAAACAAGAAGTAGATAGTATGAAAACAGCTTGTGAACATACATTACGTAATAAGGAAATCATCAAAGAGAAAATCAAAGAATGCCAAATGCAAATTCATAAAGAAGAAAAAGTAATTTTACAATTATTACAACAAGAATTTAAAGAAGAGGAATATCATGATATCTTAAAAGCTTATGAAGCTTTACAAGCATCTAAACAGCTATATCAAACATTGCTGCAAAAACAACAAGAACTACAAAAGCAAATGCAAATCAAACATCAAAAACAAGAGTCTTTACAGGAAGCATTAAGGTTGTATGAACAACAAATTCATACGTATACAATATCACTACAAAAAGAACAAGAAATTGGAATAGATGATGCAATTACTTTAGAACAATTAGAAAAAGAGATGCAACAAACACAAGCATATATGCAATCTTTACAACAAAACATTCAAAAACATCAAAAAAAGGTAGAATTCCTTCATATACAAATACAAACTGCAAAACAAAAACTTCAAATAGCACAAGATGAACTAGAGTTTGCGAAAAAACGATATGAACTAATGCATACACAATTACAAGAAGCTTATCAAACAAATAATTTAACAAAGGAAGATATGCATACAATTATCGATCTTGAGAGATTACAATATAAAAGACAAAAGATTCAAACATATTATGAAACTAAAGCAATTGTAGAAAGCATGATACAAGAAGCAACAAATCATATCAAAGAAACAAGTATTAAGGATGTAAAAGCACTACAAGAAACTTATCAAACACAAAAACAATATGTGAAAGAGTTGGAACAGCGCCATACTAAACTTAGCCAACAATATGAACAACAATCAAAAATAAAACAACAACTCTTATCTTTACAAGAAAAAATTCATCAATTAGAACCAAAAGTACTAAAAAAAGATAACTTTGTGAAAGCGATGAGAGGGGATAATAGTATTGGGATTGAACGTTATGTATTAGGTGTTTTACTTTCGATGATTACATCTAGTGCCAATCAACTATTACGAAAAATACATGGGGGAAGGTATCAGTTATTTCGAAGTGATGAAGCTGTAGGGAAAACACGTAAAGTAGGATTAGAATTAAGTGTATATGATCAGTATACATTATCTAAACGTAGTGTAGTTTCCTTAAGTGGAGGAGAAAAGTTTTTGGTGTCTCTTGCGTTATCATTTGCGATGTTACATGTGATGCAAAGCCAAAATGGAGGAGTACAATTAGATATGATGTTCGTTGATGAAGGGTTTGGTAGTTTAGATGAAAAAAGTATTTCAGATGCATTATCTATCTTACAATCTATGACAAAACATAAAGGAATGGTAGGTATCATTTCACATGTGGAATTACTAAAAGAAAATATTTTATATGGAATAGAAGTTATCAAAACAGATAAAGGAAGTAAAATACAAATGAAAACAACATAAAAAAGAAGGATTAATGTAAGCATAATAATGCATAAATCCTTTTATTTTCTTCGATGATTTTTTATAACGGTATATACTAGCCACAATCCTAAGCATACCGCAATTAAATATCCAATACAACCTAATGCAGGGATACCAAATAGTTTAGGGTTCATTTGCGTAGTACATAAAATACTACTTGCCAGTAATAAACCTGTACTAATAATACCTACAGTCAATTTATTAATCATATGATCGATTGTCGATAGTGGAGCATAAGAATCTGTAATTTCTAGGTTAATCTTAGCACGACCTTTAGAAAGTAAAGATAAAAGTTGAGAGAGATGAATAGGAAGATCAATAGAATGTTGAAGCGAAGACAATACTTTTTTTCCTTGTTTATTTATTTCCTTTTGAATATCATGATGCTGTAATATATAATCTTTGACATATTGTTTCAATAGAGTTAATAAATTCAATGTAGGATCTAATAAATTTAAGGTACTTTCCATTGTGATAATACTTCTAGCTAATATACTAATTCCTTTTGGCAAACGAATATGATGTGTATATGCTACATGAAATAAGTCTTGTAGTAAATCTGCTAAGGGAATATCTTTTAAATCATTATGAATATAGCGATGTAATAGACTATCAATATCATTATAAAAATGCATATAATCAATATGCACAGAATGTTTCCCTAACATTAATAAACAATCAGCTAATTTTTGAATATCTTCTTGCGTAACCGCAATTAACGAGGTTTTTAAAAGTTCTCTATCTTCTTTTCGTAAAATACCCATCATTCCAAAATCAAGATATACAATATCAGAATATCTTAATTTAATGTTTCCTGGATGTAAATCTGCATGGAAAAAACCATCTTCTATCACCTGTTTTAAAAAGTTATGAGCTAAATTTTTCGCAATTTCTTTTCTTTGTTGTTGATCAAGTAGGCATTGATCAATAGAAATACCATCAATATATTCCATTACTAAAATTGTTTCAGTAGTATATGCATCGACAATATATGGTGTTTGTATCATTGGACTATTTAAATCGTGAAAAGTTTTTGTATATTCAGCTTCTTTTAAGAAATTCATCTCATCTTCCGCAGTATTCCAAAACTCATCAAGCACCATGTGAATATCTACTACATGGGATATAAAATTTTGTATATGTAAAATACGACAAGCTTTTTTTAACAAAGTAATATCATCTTTTATTTGGTCGTATATATATGGACGTTGAATTTTAACAACAACATTTCTACCATCTTGTAAAGTTGCTTGATGTACTTGTGCGATTGAAGCACTACCAATAGGAGTTGTATGAAAATATGGAAAGATTGAATGCCAAGAATGACCATAAGTTTTTATTAATTGTTGTTCAATTGTAGGAAAATCAAGTGGTTGTACATGACTTCTTAATGTAGATAATTCATCACAATAAGCTTGTGAGAATAAGTCTTGTCTTGTAGACATTAATTGACCAATCTTAACAAAAGTTGGTCCAAGATCTTCCAGTATTAGACGTAGTTTTAAAGGTGTTAAACCTTTTGTGATATGATGCTTTTTTAAAATATGTAGTATTTGTGTCAAGCGTCTAGAATAGTTAGGTTGATGTGTTTGTTTCATAAGGTTCTTTGTGTTGAATCCTTATAAACAGCAATACTTGACAACAAATATAAATGATAAGTATGTATCATAACATCATCTCCTTATGATTATATTGTATCATGAAGGGAAAGAAGATTATACAAGAATATTTAAGAAAATGACAAAATCAGACAATGTGTACGTAGGATAATATGGGAAAGGAGTAAATATATGAAAAAAATAATGATATTGTATATGTTGTTTAGTATATTATTACTGAGTGGATGCCAAAAAAAGTATGAATCCACACAATTTATTCATACATTTATGCAAGCATGGCAACAAAAAGATAAACAAAGTCTTCAAGCATTTGGGGTAGATAGTAGTGATCTTTTATTATGGGATTTACAAGCAAAAGACTATATAGAAGGAGTAGATCGAACGCTCCAACAACAAGCATATGATAAATTAAATCAGTTTTCTTATGAAATATTAGAGAAGACAATGTCTTTTGAGGTATTAGAAGTAAAGGTGTTAATGACTTTTTATAAATTTGATGGAGTAATAGAAAAAAGTATTTTGAATACAAAGCAGTTGATGGAACATAAAGAAGTAGGAATATATGAAATGTTAGTGAATGTATATGAAGCAATATTACGGCATAATGAAAAGGAAACAGAAAGTGTTACGATAACTTTTAGAAAGATAAATACAGGTTGGAAAATACAATCTTATCAAGCATTATACGAATTATTTTTGAATAGATATGAAAAGGTGCTACAAGAGATACAAAATATATAAAAAAAGATATCCTAGTGTTCGTAGGATATCTTTCTATATACAAAAATATAATAAAAAATTCTCAATCTGAGAATCAAACTTTTAAATGGGGCGGACGATGGGGATCGAACCCACGCATGACGGGACCACAACCCGCTGTGTTAACCACTTCACCACATCCGC
>CAJFOG010000106.1 GCA_904395785.1 uncultured Eubacterium sp.
CAACATACTCATATTCAATGTTTTCCCAAATCTTCTTGGTCTTGTGATAAGTGTTACTCCTGATTTGCTTCTTAGAAATTCTTCTATTAACTTTGTCTTATCTACTACATAATACCCTTCTTCTTTTGCTTTTCGATAATCACTAATTCCTATTGGTAATTCTTTTCTCATACAATCACCTCTTATCTTATATTATACCACAAGACAAACTTTATAAATGTTAAAAGACTGCTTATGCAGTCTTACTAATCTAATTTTCTAAAGTATTGAATTGCTTGACAACCTCTTCCAGTATGAACACCTACAACACTTACTAACGTAATAATTTGAATTTGTGCATTTGGAAAAGCTGCTTCTACTTTTTCTTTATAATGTAAAGCTTCTTCTCTATCATCAGCATCTGCTATTGTAATGATATAGTTTTCATCTACACCTTCTTCTTTCATACGCTCAATGACTTTATCCATTGCTTTATGCATAGTACGTACTTTATCCACAACATCAATTTTACCTTGTGTATCCTGATTAATTTTTAAGATAGGCTTTATCCTCAATAAACCACCTAATGTTGCAGCTAGAGGTGTTAATCTTCCTCCGCGTTTTAAATGTTGTAAATCATTCGGTAATAAATACGTATTTGTCGTATCAATCACAACTTGTAGCTTTTCTTTTATTTCTTCAATAGAAACACCTTGTTCATATAACTCTTTTGCTTTTTTAACTAAATATTCTTGCACTATTGCTGTCACATGACAATCTAAATATTCAAAAGCTAATCCTACTGTTTTTGCACACATTTCCATTGCGTTTAATGTACCACTTAATCCACTACAAATAGGAACAGCAAATATACGTTCATAACCTTGTCTTTTTAATTGTTCAAATAATACTTCGATTTTACCTAATGATGGTAAAGATGTAGAAAGCATTACCCCTTCCTTCATTAATTCATAAATTCTCTCTAAACTTAATTCTTCTAAATCTTGATAATTTGTATTATCATAACTAACTTGTAATGGAATACTAAAAATTCCTGACTCTTCCAACTGTGCAACAGTTTTCCCAGTTCCACTATCTGTTACAAATGCTGTTTTCATATGATCGTCCTCCTGTTTTTATTATAACATATGAATGATTAGAATAAAACTATTATCTAGTATTTAATAACAAATCACATAATGTATATAATTTCTATTGATAATTATTAAAAAAGAGAGTTTCCTCCCTTAATTTACATTAATTTTTTTAATGTATTGAATTCCAATACACCCTAATCCTGTGTGTGCAGATATAACAGCTCCAATTAATCCAAAATATACATCATTATTTGGATATGCTTCTTCCATAATTTCTTTCATCTTTAAACCCGTTTCTTGTGAACCACTATGCAAAACAACTAACTGGTAAGAATCATCTAAATTTTTTTCTTGAAATGTTGATACTCCTTTTACCATTGCTTTTGACATAGTTCTTACTTTATCAAAAACATCAATTTTACCTTGTGATTCTTGATTCATTTTTAAAATTGGTTTAATTTTTAATAATCCTCCTAAAGCAGCAGCTAATGGTGTTAGTCTTCCTCCACGTTTTAAATGCTGTAAGTCATCTGGAATAATTAAAGTATCACTATGTTCAATTGCATCTTGTAACCTTGATACAATTTCTTCTAATGCAACACCATTACGTACCATCTGAATTGCATGTTCTGCTAAGTAACATTGGATATGGCATGTCGTAAAACATTCAATCACGTGTAATTCTAATTCATGTCTTTGTGCTGCAGCCTGCATAACACTACCTGTAGAAGATATCCCTGATGTTAAAGGAATCGCAATCACTGCATCATATCCTTCGTCTTTTAATTGCTCAAACAGTGCTTCTATTCTTCCCATTGGAGGCATAGATGTTGTAGGCATCTCACCGTTTTTTAATAACTCATATAATTCATCCACTGTAATATCTTCCCCATCTAAAAACATTTTATCCCTTAAGATAATCTGTAAAGGTAAGTAATGAATTCCTTTATCTTGTGCTTCTTGTTTCGATAAACCTGTTCCACTATCAGTCACAACTGCTATTTTCATAGTTTTAATCCTCCTTGTATCTAGTTTATACAACGATATAATAATCTTATTATTACTTCTATATATGTATGCTTATATCCATACTTAACTATTATCCTATCATTTTTTTCTTATCACGACAATCTTTTTCTTCCGTACAAATAATATTATATCAAAAAAACTTTGTGTTACAAATATTTTGTTTCATTTGATAAAAAAAGAAGACTCAGTCTTCTCTTGTAGATATAATATCTTTCACAACATAAATAGGACGTTGCTTAGCTTCTATATAGTTTCTTGCTAGGTATTCACCTATAATACCTAAACAAAATAATTGAATACCTCCAATTAATAAGATTAAACAAATAATAGTCGCATACCCTGCTATCTGTATTCCAAAACATATCGTTTGAATAACAACAAATACTAAATATAGAAATGCTAATAAAGAAAATACAAGTCCAAAAAATGTCGCAATACGTAACGGTGTCATTGAAAAAGATACAAACCCCTCAACTGCATATCGAAATAATTTCCAAAAAGACCAACTAGACTGTCCATTTACTCTATCGTGAACTTCATAAGGCATATACAACGTTTTAAATCCTACCCAAGAAAATATACCTTTAGAAAAGCGATTTCTTTCTGGTAAAGCTAAAATTGCATCTACCATATTTCTACGAAGTAATCGAAAATCACTTGCACCATCCACAAATTCCACTTCTGATATGCGATTGATTAAGTGGTAAAACCAAGACTTGAATGTTTTTAGTATTTTTCCTTCATGACGATTTTCTTGAAAAGCAGCTACACTATCATAAGAAGGCTCCTCTTCTATAGCTTTCATCATATTGACTACATATGCAGGATCTTGCTGTAAATCTGCATCTATTATCACAACATATTCACCTTTTGATGCTTGTAAACCGGCATACATTGCACTTTCTTTCCCAAAATTACGTGAGAAATTAATAACCTTGATATTTGCATTCGTATAAATATTTACTAATAATTTTAATTTTTCATACGTTTGATCCTTACTGCCATCATTCACAAAAATATATTCATATGAATATTTACTATTTCTAAATACTTCTTCTACTCTTTTATAGAAGTTTCCCACATTCCCTTGTTCATTAAAACAAGGTACAACAAATGAAAGTTTCATATTAAACACCTATACCCTTCTTCATTCTTTTCATTCTGATGATATACAATACAATACTTGTTATACATGATAAAATACTTACTAAAATTCCTATATGTTTTCCTGGCATTTCATATGTAATGCGGACATTATGATTACCTTTTGTTATTTTAGCTCCTACAAAAGCTGTATTCACTTTTTCATAAGGTACTTTTTCACCATCTATTTCCACAATAAATCCTTTTTGATATGGTAAACTCGTTACCAAGTATCCATCTTTAGATACATATATTTTTCCTGATAATACTGCATTATTATCTTTAGTAAACTGTAATTCATCAATATCATCTAATACTGTATCAAGTTGTTTATTCTCCATAACATACGTATTTAAATTCGCGATTGTATATTCACCTTTAGAAAATGTTAAATCAATAGTTTCTATATCATGATTACTACTTAACACATAACCAAAATCATTTTTATGATTTGCATATAAATGTCCAGTGTTTGCTCTACTTTGTACATTTCCATTAATCGCTATTTTCACGATATTATTTTTCTCATTTTTTACATCCTGAATTCCCATACTAATAATAAGTAATTTATCTTTTAATGGTTGTTTCAATTTCACTTTTACTTTTCCATTTTTATTAGCTTTCACACGGAATCCATTTTCCACTTTATGAAATGAAACATTTTCTTTGGATAAGATATCATATGGTAGTTGTACAGTATGTAAATGTGATGTATATTGACTATCAACATCTTTCTCTACTACAACTTGATGATACATCGCATCCATCGTATAAGGATAAGTTAATTTTTGAAAATCCTTATTCGCAATCAATTTACTAGATGCATACGCTAGTGGAAAGACATTTTCATTTTTCCACACTTTATAACCATTTTTTTGTTTTACTTCATTATACCCATATGAGGTTAGATCTTTTTTTGAAATCATATATTTTACTGACATCATACGATTGAAAAATGGTTGATTAACTGCTAACATATTTACTCTAGTAATCGCATTACTTGGCATACGCATAATATCATTATAGAAAGTAACATAATTCTCAATATTATTTGATGAATAGGAACTTGTTTTTTTCATATTCACATCTAATACTGTATTCCAACTACTTTGATCTAAATCATCAAAACGATACATAGCTGCATCACTATTTATAATATCTGCAACTAAACTTACCTTATCTTCATTCCTATATGCCTCATATTTACTTTTCTTTAAAAATGTTTCTTTCTGATTGATAGGATATGCCATTATTAATGGAATCATAATATATGCAAGCATCACCCTAGGTTTACGTCGTTTAAAATATACAAATAACAAAATTAGTAAAACAACTATATCTATGAAACAATATATTTGTTGTTTCTCATTTGTCATGAAATAAATAGGTAAAAATGATATTGGAAATAATAGATAAATAGATGCCTTTATTTTTTTATTATTTATATCATGAAGCATATAAGCAATCATATAAATCATTAGTGGCAATAGTGGAATCAATGATTTTTGTCGAATATACTGCATTCCATTTAACACGTAACAAAAGATAGGAATAGTAACTAACAACAAAACAAAAATACCTAATACTCTACATTCTTTTTTATTTTTATATAGAAAATATAAAATACTTACATATGCAACCATCCCTAACCCCACTGAATAAGATGCATTTGATACTGATGTATATACAATTGCACTCATATCTAATTTCGGTTGAAACAATTCTAATAATGTGGGAGATTGAATCGCATCTCTATGGTTTCCTAACATGGATAATGCTGTTGGAACTAATAAACATGCACTAATACCTAACCCTATACATACATGAAATAATAGCTTTAATAAGTCAGTAATCAATAATTTCCATTGAAATTGTTTTTGATTACGTAATACACAATATATCGCATATAATCCACAAGCTATTAACGCAGTAACACTAAAATAATAACTTTCTAAGACCATTCCGACAACACCAATGATCAACCATCTACTCTTACGACTTATTAAGTAAGTACGTATCCCTATTAATGTTATAAATGTAAACGGCATATAGTTAATAAACATAATATGTCGATGCGTATGAAAAAGCATAGGACCCGATAATGCAAATAAACATGCACCTATAAAACATATCGTCGGATGTATTTTTTCTTTATATAACCAATAGTAACATAACAATACACTACTAATAAACCAAATGATTGATGTGCTTATAAAAATATCTTTCATTTCAATCATTGGAAACAAAAAAGAGAGAAATACTTCTGGTCTACCTATTCCATAATACATTAATTGTGCTGTATTCATTCCACCAGCTAATTGAAATGTATAATTTCCTATCAATTGCCCTGTTTCATAAAAGTTTTTTCTAATCAAATCGGCAATCGTTATATGTTGACTTAACCAGTCAACATCTGATCCATATATATATCCATGAGATCCTAAATATGTTATGACAAACCAAAATCCTACTAAAGATATTAAAATCAATAGAAGCATATGTATTTGTTGCAGACGTTTCAATGTTTTCATAAAGTCCCCTTTCCGTAATACATATAGTATACTTAATAATATTTGTTATAGTTTTTAAAATTAAGAAAATTAATCTTTTTCCACAATAATTTGATGAATAAATCGCGCAATACGTTTTGCACTACATCCATCTTGATATGTAAAATATGTATCTTTCATTTGTTGATATATCTCATCATCTTTACGTAATGTTTTTAGTTGTAATACTAACTCATCTTCCTTTTTACATAATGTCAAAGGCAATTCATAAAATGATTCATTTAAACCAGTTGTAGCCTCATACTCTTTTATATCAGGAACAAATAAAAGAATTGGTTTTGATAAAATACAATAATCATAGATAATAGAAGAATAATCACTAATTAAACAACTACTTATACTCATCAATGCATATAAGTTTTCATTACTTGCATTGATACAGCGCTCATGATTACTTAATGTAACATCCCCTAATAATGGATGCATTTTATATACAAATAAAACATCCTTATCTAACTGTTGTAAAATATGATCTACATTAATATTTATATAAGACATACCCTTCACAATATTTCCTCTAAATGTAGGAGCATACAAGATAATACGCTTATCTTTCCATGTTGGATATTTATCCAATAACTGTTTATTTAAGGAAGATAGAGCTTCTTCCTTAAATAAAACATCTGTTCTAGCCATTCCTAATGGGAGAACATTTTGTTCTTTCACTTCAAAACTACGTGCATAAATTTGACTCCATTTTAATGAAGTGCTTATCACATAGTCATAATTTTGAATCTTATATTCTCTATGTATATCATTCCCAAACTTTTTAAGTGCACCACACGCATGCCAAATTTGAATAACCTTCACTCTATCCATTTTAAAGTTTGATATTACATAATTATTATCGTGAATTACAACTACTTTCGCAGTATTAATCACAAATACTTGATAAATACAATTCATAAAGTATAGAAAAGCATGTAGTAAAGTAGGTTTATACTTAAATAAAATACTACGTATTTGTATAAATTCATCATTCATAAGTTCTTTATAAATATATTGGAAATCATCTAGTAAACGATTGCTTGTTAAGGACACAAGCACAACTCGTTTTTTATTTTGAGGCAACAGTTTTACCAAACAATAACATATACTTAATACAAAATGTAGTATTTTTTTTTGTAATCCCATAACCCTACTCCTTATGATTTATTGCTTGATATATACTCATGTTACGATGAGTTTCTTCACCCGCAACAACATTTGTAATTTTTAAATTCGGTAATAATCTATTTATTTCACGTCTATATAAAGAAGGAACATCATATCTATGTCTTTGTCTTGATAAAAATACTAAAAAGTTTTCATATAGTGTTAAATGCATTTGTACATCACTTACTACATACGTTAACTTATCATTCCACCCTGCATTTAACACATCTAATGTATGTGATGTGAAATCTCTTCTTAAAAAACATACGACTGGATTCTCTAATTTTAAGATATCTTCTAGAAATGCTATATCATCTTTATGTTTGATTTTTGGCGCCAAATATAACGTTCTTTCCACATCTTTGTTATGTGCATATGAGAGAATATGTAACCCTGTATCTTTTCCTTTAAAGAAATAATCATTTAATTGTGTAATTGACTCTATTTTATCGTAAGGTAAAAATTCTTTCTCATATGCTTGATACAATGGTGATTCTAAATCAATAGACTTATCTTCTTTTTTCATATATGTAATTAAATCTTGTAATGTATAAATTTTCTCAAATGGCAAAGAACGTATATCCATATACATTCCTCTTTCTTCCATATATTCGTCATAATCATACATAAATAATACAACTGGTTTTCTTTTTATCGAAAAATCAAAGAATACACTTGAATAATCTGTAATCAATACATCCGCAATATTCATAAATTCATAACTGTTAATATCTGCGGGAAATTTTAGTATATGCTTATACCCTTCAATTTCCACATCCTTTTGTACAAGAGGATGTAAATTTACGTACATAACTTGATGATCATTTAATTGCTCATCAATAGTTTGTAGTATTTCTAAAACTGTTTCTTTATAGCTATGCTTTTTCAAAACACTACTTGCGGCACCTCGCCATGTAGGCATATAAATAAATACTTCTTTATTCTCCAATCCACATTTAAACCGTATTTCTTTTGCTTTTTCATCATTTAAAAATACCGCATTACGTGGATATCCGTTTAATATAACTTCACCTGTAAATAGATCATTTAAATTATAATCTTCCATCATATGACGCATTGTATATTCATTGGGATGTAACAAATGTGTAGACTCTAAAAAGTTACGTTGAATATTACTCATATCCTGAATACCTTTTACCATTTTTTTACCTAAAGTTTTTAATGGTGTTCCATGCCAAGTATTTAAATATAATTGACCTTCTCTTCTCATAAAATAAGTAGGAAAAGAAACATTATTTACCAAGTATTTACTACAAGCTAATGCCTTTTGATATTCTCTTGTTCCTAAACATACTAAAATTGCGTTAATACCATATTCTTTTAATAAGGTAGCATGCTCCTCTTTCTTTGCCTTCGTTGTTGTATAGTATAATTTATAAGAAGTATCTTTCGCTATTTGTTGCATCATCGCAAATGGTGAATCTGTCAACGCTTTCCCATGAAATGATTCAAATAAAATAGCATGTTCATCTAAAGGTTTTTGTTTACATAACCTTGCATAATAAAACTTATTAATATAGCTTCTTTTCGTTAATACTTTTTTCGCCTTTTTCACATAAGAACCTAGCTTCTTACTCATTCGAATAAGTCCATTCGGTATAAAAGAATACATGTACCACGTGAAACGATATTTTGATAATACTCGCATAATACGTTTCTTTTTAAAGTAAAAATTAAAAAACACATCGTTATTTCTCCAATCAGGAAAATACGTATTTAATAATCTAAAACCTTCTTTTACCATCTTGCGTTGTAGTTTTCTATCATTATATAAGGTGAAATCTCTAAAGCGTAAAATCGTATGTTTAATATTAATAAAACCTAAACTTGTTTTAAAATCTTCAAATTTATCACCATCTAAATATAAATCATTCATTCTTCTTAATGCATCATACATCTGCAAGATTTTATCATTAAATGTAGCAGTAATTGCACCTTCTCTTTTTAAGATATAATACACTAATGGTTCATCTACTTTCGCGATCTTATTCGCATACATCATCAAAGGATATACAGTCGCAATATCCTCATACAATAGCCCTTTAGGAAATAAGATGTTAGTTTTTTCAAATAATGTACGACGATAAATTTTATTCCATGCATACGGTGCATTTATATATAGTAATTTTGGATTTTCTTCTAAACTCTTTCCAAAATGCAACATGTTACCTTTTTGAAAATAACGATATGTATTCTTATTTTCATCAACACCATAATATCCACAAGTAACAATATCCGCTTCACTTCTCACTGCTTCTTCGTATAATTTTTCAAACATTGTCACATCTGCATAATCATCACTATCTAAAAAACCAATGTATTCCCCTTTCGCATAAGGAATCCCATAATTTCGCGCATCTGATAATCCACCATTTTCTTTTTGTAAACCTATAACCTTATTTGGATAAGCCGCTACAAATTCATCAATAATTGCCTGTGATTGATCTGGTGAACCATCATTTACCAGTATAATTTCAATTTCTTGTAATGTTTGAGATACAAGTGATGTAATACATCTATGTAAATATTTTTCCACATTATAAATAGGTACAATCACACTAACCTTTATTTTATTATCCATGAAAACAATCCTTTCTATACACATTATTCATAATGAAATAAGATGTACTACTTATCTTTACTTGCTAGTTGTTTCTTAATTTCAGTTGTAGAAATACCTTGTGTTCTTGATAAATATACAACTTCACATTGTTCCTTTAAGAAATCAAACTTACCTTTCCAATCATCCCCAATCACAAAAACATCTACTCCATATTTTTCCACATCTAATGCTTTTTGTTCCCAACAAGTTTCAGGAATTACTTTATCTACATAACGTATTGCTTCGACAATTGCCATACGTTCTGTATCAGGAATTTGACACTTCTTCCCCTTTATCGCATTAAAATCATCAGAAGATACTGCTACAATTAAATAATCGCCCATTTCTTTTGCACGTTTTAATAAATTTAAATGTCCTATATGAAACAAATCAAACGTGCCATACGTAATCACTGTCTTCATGTTCACAACCTAACCTTTCACAAATTTTTTAATCTTTTGAAGTAAACCTATTTCTTTTTTCTCAATTAAACGCTCTTTAAATTTTTCATCTCTTATTTTCTTTTTCTCGGCTTCACTTAATGCATTATATTTATCTACGTAAGCAGCATAATGCTCACAAACTTCTTCAATTGGTCCAATTTCCATAAGCTTTCCACCCTCAATCCAAAGTCCTGTTTTACAAAAACTTTTTACTTGAGGTAATGAATGTGAGATAAAAAATATAGTTTTATTTTGTTCATCACGTAACTTCATCATACGATTCACACATTTTTGCGCAAACCCTTTATCTCCAACAGACAACGCTTCATCCACAATGAAAATATCTGGATCTAGAGAAAGAGATATAGAAAATCCTAACCTTGATTTCATTCCACTAGAATATTTCTTAACAGGTTGATACAAAAAATCTCCTAACTCTGCAAATTCAATGACACCTTCTTTGATTTCTTGAATACGTTTTTTGGACAATCCCATTAATGCACCTTTCACATGAATATTTTCTTCACCTGTCAACTGCTGGTTTAATCCTGTGTTAATCGCAATCAAAGCTTGCTCACCATGAATTTTTAACTCCCCTTCATCTGCTTCAGAAATTCCTGACAATAACATAGATAATGTTGATTTCCCTGAACCATTCGTACCTAATACACCAACTACATCACCTTTTTCAATTTGAAAGGAAATATCCTTTAAAGCATAAAATTCTTTTTTTTCATCTTTCCCCTTTAATTTATAAATCTTTGAAATATTATGCAATTCCACAGCATATTCTTTATTTTTATTTTTCATATGACACCACCTAAATCATATCTATCATTTTACGTTTAAATCGATACATTAAACATGAACCAATCGTAAACATGATAATGATTAAAACCCAAAAATACACTCCCATAACCGGATGATCCAATAACGTTTTTTCATAAAATATGACATCACGATACCCTTGTACAACATAATATACGGGATTTAATTTTATTAATGTATTTAATACTTCATGAAAAGGTACGCTACTAGAAAATGTCGCATCCCAAATTACAGGCGAAAAATACATAAACATACGCATTAATGATGTAACTAACTTATGAATATCTCTCCATAACATAGTAAGAACAGATGTTATCATTGCCATTGCCTCAACTAACATAAATGCACAAAATGCATAATAAATTAATCCAAGCCAATAAACTTTAGGATAATAACCACAAATAAATAATGTAACAAACATAATTACTAACATAAACAAATGATTAAAAAATTCTCGTAAACAAACAGTTGCAGGTAATACACTTACCGGAAACTTCATCTTTGTGATTACATTAGTCTTTGAAAATATAGCACGACATCCTTGTGTGATACATGGACTTATAAACCACCAAGCCGCAAAACCAACTACAACCCAAGGTAAATAATCGACTCCTCCTACTGGTTTTTTACCCCATCCGATTCCGAATACAAGCCAATATGTAACAACTTGAATTGTAGGAGAAGCAAAATTCCAAAATAAACCAAACTTTGAATCACGCATATCTGCCAATAATTCATATTTCGCAATACAATAAATACGATATAAATTCGTAAAATTTTCTTTTAATACATAAGCGATACTTTTAAACATGAGTACCTCCTTCTTTGCATACTTCATCTATCCTATTATACAACAAAAGCCTTATATGAACTATACTTTTTTAGATTTTATCTTTTAAAAAAAAGGGCTATGCACCCTTTCTAAACACTAAAAACTTACTTAAAATATAGTTTAAAATTGTCACAATTACTTGAACAGTAATCTTCGCAACCAAATCTTGTAATGACAACATATCCACCATTACAAACATAATAAGCATATCTATACCTAATGTTGCAATTCGAGCACCAATAAACGCAACAATTTCCTTTACTATATTAGATAGGGCAAAATCATAATTTTGAAATACCCACACCTTATTTGTAATATAAGCAAATACAACTGCACATACCCAAGATAAAAAATTACTAATTAAATACTGTATCTCTAGTGTATAAGCAAATAAATAATAACTAAGTAAACTTACAATCGTTGTAAGAACTCCGACTATTACATACACGATTAATTCTCGATATTTACTTAGCAATCTCATACAAACTGTAACCATATCGCTATAATCCCTTTTTATAGGCAAATTTCTGCTTTTAAATCACGTAACATCAATTCTTTCGCAGATTCTTTCGCATTTTTATTTTCAAATAACACTTTATAGATTTCATCTACTATTGGCATTTCAATCCCTAGTTTCTTAGCTTGTTCATGAACCGCCTTTGCAGTACGAACACCTTCTACTGTTTTTGTATTCGTTTCCCAGAAAATTTTAGCTGTACCTGCTTTTCCAATCTCATTCCCTGCTTGGAAATTACGGGAGTGCTCACTTGTACATGTTACAATTAGATCACCGATACCTGTCAATCCCATAAATGTTTCTTGTCTTCCACCCATCGCAACTCCAAAACGAGTCATTTCCATTAATCCTCGTGTCATTAATGCAGCACGTGTATTATCACCATATCCTAAACCGTGTAAAATACCACTAGCTAAAGCTATCGCATTTTTTACCGCAACACCTATTTCACTTCCAATTTCATCTGTACCCGTATAAATACGTAAATAATCGTTAGAGAAAGTTTCCTGTACTTTTTTCGCATCTTCTTCACATATAGATACAGCACATATAGTCGTCAACATACGTACCACAACTTCTTCCGCATGACTTGGTCCAATTAAGGAAACAACACTACTTAAATATTTTTCATCTAACGCTCTACGTATTACACAAGACATTCTTTCTAATGTTTCTGGATGAAAACCTTTTGAAGTATTCACAATAATTGTTTTCTTATCTAATATTTCATTTAACTGTTCACACACACTCTCAATCGCTATTGTAGGAACACTTAATACTATAATATCTGAACCTTTTACACGTTGAATATCTGTTGTAGCAGTTAATTTCACGTGTAAATTAACGCCACCAAAATACTTACTGTTTCTATGATTTTTATTAATATCATTGATTTCTTCTTCTGATTTCCCATAGACTACCACATCAACACCATTATCACACAATACTTGCGCCAATGCTGTGCCCCAGCTTCCACTACCAATCACAGTAACTTTCATATATATATCCTGCCTTTCCGACATCAGTCTTAATCTTTACTTATATTATTATACATTTTTTTTCAATTTAATCTAGTGGTTATCCTATAACACATAAAATCATGAAAATTCATATTTTAGAAAACATAGTTAAGATTAACGTTAATACTTAAATTGCAGTTTTATTGTAATTGGTTTTTATATCTAAGTTAAAACAAAACACACGACACGTTTTGTTATTCAAAGTTCCAATCATTATATGAAATTAATGTTTCATATGGAATCATATGTTTAAACAAGCCATATGCTTTTACCTGTGATGGATAATACTTCATCATTAACTCATGTTTTTTCTCAATTTGCTCTTCATTCAATGTCACTTTCATTTCGTTTGTTTGAAAATATTGTAACTTACGGAATTTTTCGAAATAATACAATTGATTTGTCTTTTTTTCTTCCACACAAACATTCGTTACTATCATATTCGTAGATAAATGCTGTATGTGTCCATATTCTCCTAACGGATTATGAGTAACAATTTGATCCCAGTTCTTATAACGGACAATATAGCGGACATCATCTGTTATCTTACTCTTCACAGTACTCCAATTATCTTTTTTATGATTTGGATTATCTGGATAATTTAACATAATTCCATAATTCCCGGTATTTTTCATGACATTAAAAAATTCTTTCTTTCTTACAACATTATTCCCATTTGTTAAACAGACAATCAACCATCCACCATGCATAATATTTGCACCACCCCATAATGTTTCATCATCCGGATGTGCAACAATCATAACTTTATTAATATTCGTCATCTTTTTATCATCTAGACGGAAAGAAGCTTTATTCATAATTGTATTATCCGTTGTGATTACATTAAGTTTTTCTTTTTCTTCTTGACTCTTTAAATAAGATGCAAATTGTTCCTTATAATATTGTTGTTGCTGATGTTTCACAAACATATATGTACTATAATTTGTAACCCCCACCACAACTAACATCATAAGACATATAAGTAAAATATATCGTATCTTTCTATCCTTTTTTCTCATAGTATCACCGTAAATTATATTAACATATATTTTACACCTAAATTCTTAAGAATTTTTAAAATTGTATGCATATAAGCTCTACTGTAATAATTCTTATAATAAAAAACTGTAATGAAAATTACTATCTTATTAGTTATTCATTACAGTATATTTATTTATATTTTTTCCAATTTTTTCTTAACAATACAAAATACTCCAAATAAACTTACAATAAGTGTAGCCCATAATGCATATGTATTAGTATCATCATTAGTTTCTGGTGCTTTCTCAACAGAATTTTCTTGTGATGCCGTTATATTTCCTTTTTCATTATTCTCTTTATGTTGTTCTTCATTTTGAGAAGAGTCAGATTGTTCTTCAACAGTTGGTTTTTCCACATTATCAGTTTGTTGAGATGATTGTTCATTGTTATCTTCCACTATTTCTTGTACTTTACCATTTTTGAATAAAACAACTGGAGATAATTGATCAGCTGTAAACGTAACCTCTACATTTCCATCTTTATCTGCATAATATTCTCCTACTTTTAACCAAGCATCGTTATGATATGTATATACATCTACCCCTTCATTTTCTTTTAGCTTTGTTGGAAGTAACCATGTACCTGCACCTGCATCACCTGAAGGTAAATCGTATGATCCTACTACATCTTGACTAGGCATACTGGCCTTTGCTTCTTCCGTTAATAGCTGATCTAATTCACTAGCTTCTGCTACACCTACATAGAATTTAAAATGAATAGGGTATATTTCTCCTGTAGATTTATCCCTTACTTTTAAATCAAATTCCTGTATACCAACTTCATTAACTTTTAATACATCTTTAATATGAGTACCAACAAAATCAAATGCTAATCCTCCTTGTCCAGCACCCAACCAATAATTTGAATCTTTATCATATGTAGCAAAAAATCCAGATATTTCATCAATATTAGTCCCTACTGATAATGGAAATGATTCAAATTCTCCATAATATTCTCTAAAATCTATTGTTACGGTTGTAGAAAAATTTTCAAATTTTACTATAAATTCTTTTTTTCCTTTTTGAAAACTTTCAAACTCTTGAATCATATCTGCTGTTAAATCTGCTTGCGCTATTATATTCCCTAAATCGTCTAGTAGACTTATCGCATCATATCCATAGTGACCTATTGTCGTTATACCAAGAGGAAGTGTGTATGGAAACTTTCCACTATAACCACGAAAGTCTTCAACCTTAATACTTTGTACCTTTCCTACTTTACTTAAATCAGCATCTTTTTGTATAGTAATATCTACTCCAAAAATACCGTTTATATTCCAATCTCCTTTGAATTTATAGTATTGAACTCCTTCTTTACTTGAATCAAATCCCTCTAACATATCACCTTTGATCGGTATCATAGCTGTAACGGTATTACGATTTTCTTCGCTTAATAAAATATAACCTATACAATCTTGATTTGATGTTCCTACAGGTATTGGATGTATATAAAATTTTGCTTGATGCAGATTATATTTTTTTAATATTTCATCTAGATTTACATCATGAAGTATCAAACTATCTACATATGCACTTCCTGTAGTACTTGTTGCTTTTTTTACTTGTGTATTAACTTCTATCTTATCATTAGCTTTTACCGATATCACATTATGTGGCATCAGTAATGCACCTAAAACTAAACTTAATCCTAATGTTTTTAAATATTTCATCTTTTCTCTCCTTAATTCTTTAACTCTGGAAAATCGTGTTCCAGTACCTTTTTCAATGTGTTTACTAACTCATTTTGAAATATTTGAGTTTCTGAATATTGTAGATTGTGATATGTATTTTTTCTTTTAATATCTTCAAAATAAGCTTGTCTTTTCTGTAATTGTTTTTCTGTTGGATAAACTCTAAAACTAAAACCTTCAGGATTATTCTTAATCCTTTCATATAATTCCCTTTCTTCTGACATAATTTCATATGCTGCGTCAAAATACATAATAGTAGGATTTATTTCTGCCCATCGATCCACAACTCCCGGTGTAGAATAACACTTCACAAAAAACTCTAGCTCATCCACAATACGTTCAAATCTTAAAATCATGTCTTCTTCACCAAGAAATTTCTCATTAATTTCTTTTTTTATGTTAAATAACTTTGATTCATAATATGACCAGCCTTGTTCCGTTGTTCCTGGAATAAAATTATAATGATCACTCGCAACTAAATCATTCACAATCTCATTTAATAAAGCATATATACTCCTTATTCTTTCTTTTTCATAACGCTTTTCACCCATAACTAATTTTTGTCTATTTTCTTCTGTATCCGAAAAAGGAATAAGAGGTATTAAATAGGCAAATTCGTCATTTCTTAAGAATTCTCCCATAAGTTTCACATGAGATAAAATCGTGCTATCTAACTTTTTATGTATTATGAATTTACGATTTGTACAAAAACTATCTAATTCTTGTATACGTTTCTCGCTTAAAGATTTCTCCAGATAGACTTTATTTCTAAATCGTGTAACATTTTTTAAACCATAATCTTCTATGTATTGATTTCTATCATAAATATATTTTACACAATCTATCGCATAAATTTTTCCCGTTTCATTATCCTTAAAATGTATTTTATTTTTCTTAAGTTTTGCCGCAATAAGATCTTGGTCAATTTTTTTTAAAATATCTAATTTCATATCGCATCCCTCCAATACGTCTATTATTATACATGGTGTTAATTGGAAATTTATGGTCATCTTTCTGTCTTTTTTTCTTATTTTAGATTTTTTATATAAAAAAATCTCTATTAGCAAATACCTATAGAGATTTCTCCTTATTTACATAACATTGCTTCTTATAGAAAGATATCCCATAACCTATGGATGTTAAATATCCTTTTGCCTGGATTCCTTCTTTATATCGTTTTTCTTTTATTTGTTGTACTCCTTCCTCACTATCATGAATTAAGGTTGCTAAACTACTGGAATGTTTACATTCTATGATAATCACTGCTTCTCTTATTGTTGGCGGATATATGATAATATCAAATCTTCCATCTCCACTCTCTTTGTTTGATTCTACTTCATATCCTTGGAATAGTCCTACTAAAAAGCCATGATAGAAA